>CANHSW010000210.1 GCA_947463165.1 Cyanobacteriota bacterium | reverse complement strand
GCTATGCCTTCTGCCACCGTCACCATTTGCCTGGGACCGTGTAGGCATTGGGGAATATCGGCAATGCCAATCCAGTCGGAGTCTTCAATGGCTGCGGCAAAACGCTTAATGAGTTGCTGGTGCTCATCGCCTTGAAGGTGACCCCTATTCGCGGCGAGATTGGCTTCAATAAACTTGCCGTTCAGGGTGGCCCCGCCAACGTCCGGGCGGCGTCCGCAGAGGAAGAGTCCCTCACCATCTCCGAGACGTATCAGGCTGAATCCTTCGCCCTTTTCCAGGGCCGATTGGATGCGTTGAACCAAGTTATCAAGGATGGCGGGGGCTATGGCTGCTGGAGATGTCCAGTCGTGCCAAGGGCCGCGGATGCTGGGCCCACAGCGGCTATAGACACTGGCACAGAGAGCTCGCTGATTATCGTCTAACTCGGGATGCAGGCCCAGCAACTTGTCTAGCTGAGGGCGTAGGTCTAACTGGGCCAGCATTTGATCTACCTCTGGCAAAAATGGCAGCAACTGGACAAGGGCCTGCTGGCTGTCAGCGGTATGATCTTGCTGTAAGTAGCTGGCAATTAGGCGAAGGTTCAGTACATTGAAATGGCGAGAATGGCGCACTAGGGCCCGGGCTGCCTGGCCGCACTGCTCATTGCTGCCATGACTGGCCACGGCCAGCATCAAATTGTAAAGGGCCCGCCAAGGACTATCCTTGGGTATCGCCTCCACTAGATGTAGAGCTCTGGCGATTAGTTCGGCATCTTGGGTGTGCCAACAGCAATTGATAAAGGTATCCAGGGCGGCATGGTCGCCGGTTTTGGCCTGGCTCCAGCAGGCCTGAGCTAACTGCAACAGGGCATGGCCGGGACGATCGGACAGCCAGATGGCATCGTGTAGCGAAAGTGGGGCGGCTAGCAGATCCAGGCATTGCTCGGCAAAGCGGTACTTGCCATGCTCCAAGTTGGCTTCGCCAATCCAAGGATGCCGCCGGTAGAAGTCGATCGAGCTGGCCAGTTGTTCTTCGATAGACCAAGCCTGACCGTCTTTTTTGCCCCAGCTAGCGGCCCAGCTCTCGAGGTTGAGGGATTGGCGAACCCAGGGGTGGATTGGGATGGAAAGCGCCATGTCCTGATCCAGGTTCTGATCAGCTGCCAACTCGATCGCTGCAGCTTGGTCACTCGTTATTAGCTGGGCCAACAAGCGCCGGAGCAATTGCTGGATTGTCGCTTGGGTGGGCTGGTGGATGCTGTGGGCAATCGCTGTATGCCGATGTTGATCTGCGATCCAGTCAGCGAGGCCCAGGTCGCAATTTGCCTGCTGCTGTTGCAGTGCCGCCAGCGAATTGGCGTGGGCCTGGCAGAGCGCCTCCGCCAAGCTAGAGGGCGCAGGCTTCTGGAGTAAATAGTCCGCCTCTAAACCCCGACGGGCGGCGGCCATAGCCAGAAAGTCTTGATAGCCGCCCAGGGGAGATTCCGCCTCCAGGGCGGCAAGTTGGCCATCGGGATCCTGGGCGTAGCCGATCCAAGGGTGATGGCCCCCATAGTGGAGCTGGGGCACCACGATGGCGCGGGCTGGGGCGGGCAGCAGGGAGATCAGGCCAGGTATGTCGATGCTGTCGGGGGAACCGGAAGGCGCCCGCTGGATCACTAATACGTCCACATTTGCCAGCAGTTGCTGCAGACTTGTCCTCTCTTCTGGCCTGGTCAAATCTAACTTGGTAAAGTCTGGATTTGACAAGTCTGACTTTGGCAAACAGCCAGAAGGCCAGTAGGTGATCTGGGCTTGGGGGAAGGCCGATTCCAGGCCGAGCCGCAGGGAATCGAATTGAGAATTGCCAACCAGCACCAGACGATGCAGTTCAGTCACTTCGGCTGTAACGGTTGCCGCTGGCGGCACTTGCCGCAGCAACTCGCGCATATGAGTTAGCCAATTAATCGGCGAATCGTGCAGCTGCTCCAGCCGCTCCATGCAGCCCAGGGCCTGGCTGGCCCACTGGCCTCGATCTTGATGCTGAGGAATGGAATTGCTTGTATCGCTGTCCCTGAACCACTCGTACACCCAGATGGCGCCATAGCGACAGCATTCCTCCTCAAGGAAGGGCACCCAGTCAGGCAGGAGTGGGTTTTGCTGGCGGAGGATCGCGAACAACTTGGCGCCCTTGAGGGCCTGCTCGATGGCGCTGGGCCGCTCGCTTTCCGCCAGCGCCAACATGCGCGTGTGGCAGGCGACCGCCTGATCCATCAAGGTTGTGCCTGTCTCAAGGGGCATAGACGTTCGCAAGGCTCCTGGGCACTGGAATCAATTTATACGATTTTGCAGCTTTGCCATGGCTAGGCATCCTCCTGCACCCTCCCCCCGCGAGCCATGACCGGCCGGGATTTCATGGAGGTCAAATAATTATACATTGATCTGATTGGCTTGCTGTTGTAGCTCCAAGATATCAGTAATGAAAGTATCGGGCCCGTAGCGTTCCCAGAGCAGTCTTAGTCCGGCGCGCTTACTGGCCATTAGCTGGCTATCGGCGGCCCACTGCTGGGTGCGCTGGGGGATGGCCAGCACCCCTTCGGCGGTGTCTGGCAGTACAAATACCGCCTGGTCCCAGAGCTCGCGAGGGCCGGGAGGGCGAAAGCGATCGGAAAGGATAATTGGTATAGCCCCCGAGCCAATTGCCTCCCATAGCCTGATGGTATTAGGGCCTGTTCCGGATGGACAGATACAGAAAAGGGAACGGCTGAGGCTATCGATGTAGCGAAGGCGCTCAGGTTCGGGGCCATTACCTTGGGCCCGAATGTCGTCGCTGCTAATGGTGCCACGGATCTGCACGCCATAGACCAAATCTTGATAGAACCAGCGGTCGTTGCCCTGTACCAGGGCACCGGGCAAGCCGCTCAGGCTGTCCAGAATTAAATCGCGTGAGTTGCTCAGGTACAGGCGAGTGGCACGGGCGCCAATGAAGCTGTAGAGAATTTCGCGAGTCGCCTCTGGTTCGGCCGGTGCCTGCCAATTAACCGGGAACAGCGGAAAGGGATGGATGCGCAGGCTGGGATCGTCGTCATAGATGGTGGCGTGAGGCCAAAACACATCTGTGATCCCGGCTCGCTCCAGCAACCAGCGATGTTGTTGGAAGAAGATCTGCTGGCAGGTGGTGATTCGCCTGCTGTAGCCCTGGAGGTGAGGAAGCAGCGCATCTAGGGCCTGCAGCAACTGCCGCCCCTTAGTGGTGCCGTTGTTGAGGTGGTCAATCAGGCTGGCCCAGGGGAAGCCCACATAAATGGAGCCAGCAGCGACGGGCAGTTTTTCCAGGCAAAGCTGGAAGGCGCGCTGTTCGGTGATGGCCGGATATTGCCACTCTCCGTCAAAGGCCACTACGGATGGGGTGATTACCAGCTGGCCACTTAGTTCGGCCGGCAGAGCCACCCTGCCGGCTTGAACTGAGCTGGCTTGGTCGGTGCTGGTTTGATCGGTGCTGGCCACCGCAGCTGTGATCAGGTCGGCGGCGGCCAGCTCCACCAGCTTGGGGCGGTTGAAGGCCACCAGCACAGAGCCGCTGCGCAGCAGCTCATAGCCACCGCTGGCAAAGGCCTGGTGGTAGGGCTGGGGCAGGGTGCGCCCCTGGGGATCTGCGGCTAGTCCGCCTCGGATAAGCACCAGCGGAAACTGCTGAAGCCATTGCTTTGGCCCGCTGAACAGGAGCCCAATGTCTGTCGTGGCGGTATCCAGGTGCAGTAACAGGGGGGTGAACTGCTCGGAGGGGTACAGAGAGTCGAGGTCCGCCAGGGGGAAACTGATTGGTCCACATAGCTCCGAATCGGCCAACCACTCGGCAACGGCCGCAGGCACGGCCGGCCGCAGTTCAAAGCCAGCCCCGTTGGCAGCGGCCAGGGCCAGGCAGGCAGAGTCGATTTTGCGCCGCTGCAGAGCAACCACCAGGGCTTGGGGCCAGCGTTTTGCCAGCCAATTGGCGCTACCGCCGCGCAGGGTGCCGGCATCGACGATAAGCGGCCTGCGGCCCTCTGCTGTCACTCCATGCAGGGCTTGCTTGAACTGACTGCCCATGGCACACCAGTCGAAGCTGAGATCGCCGAGCTGGCGGTCGCGCTCCAGTTCATCGCGCTGGGCCTGGTCAGCTGGCTGGGGCAGGGGAGCTGGGGAGGAGGCTGGCAGCTGGGGATGTAGGGCACTGCGACAGGCGTAGAGCTCCACCAACCTCAGAAATAGTGGTGCCAGGGCAGTGGCGCCGTCGGCTGGCGTGACACTGGCCTTTGCATTGGAATTAGGATTGGAATTGGAACTGGCGATTGCCTGCGCTACTTGGCAGAGTTGGTAAGGATCATCGCCCAGGGCCAGAAAGCAGCGGGCCAGGAGTGGCAGGGCATCAGCAGAGCCACTGGTGATCAGAGACAGCAGCTGGTTGCAGGCAGCCTTGGCTGGTAGCTTCAGCAGACTGTTCAGTTCCTCTGTGTTTAGGCTGTGGGAGAGATCTGCCAGGCGCCTGTGGATAGTCTCTTGGCCTGGATCCAGAACCAGGGCCTTATAAAATATATTAAGTGCCTCTTGCCAGTGCTGTTCACCCATAGCAAAATCAGCCAAGCCCACCAGACCTGGCAGCGAATCAGGCTGGCACTTTAGATGGGTT
>CANHSW010000209.1 GCA_947463165.1 Cyanobacteriota bacterium | reverse complement strand
GCGATTGGGGATCGGCCGCCGCCCCGGCAAACAGGGCTGTGGGGCCGTCGGGCAAGGGGCCGAGCACCGGATCCACTCCCGCATTGAACTGGGCCACCAACTGCAGCAGCCGCACCGCCTCCAGCTCGTTCACCGCTCTGGCATTGGGCTGATCGCCAGCCCGCACCGGATCGCCGGTGAGACAGAGCAGGTTGCGCAGCCCCAGGGCATGGGCGCCCAGCAGATCGGCCTGCAGGGCGATGCGATTGCGGTCGCGGCAAGCCAGCTGGAGTACAGGTTCAATCCCGGCATCCAACAGCAGGCGGCACATGGCCAGGCTGGACATGCGCATTACCGCCCGGCTGCCATCGGTGACATTCACCGCATCCACCCAGCCGGAGAGCGCCCGGGCTGCCTCCAAGGTGCGGGTAGGGTCGCCGCCGCGGGGAGGCATCACCTCAGCCGTGATCGCGAAGCGCCCCTGGTCGAGAGCCTGTTGAAGCCCCACACTCCCCCCACAGATGGGGGCATCATCCGACACCGCACTCCCTAAACTGAATCCACCGCTCCGTCCCTGCCAGTGAACGAGCTTTCAGAGCGGGAGATCGAAATTGTCGAACTGGTGGCCCAGGGACTGACCAACCAGGAGATTGCCCACTCGCTCACGATCAGCAAGCGCACGGTGGACAACCACGTGAGCAATATCTTCACCAAGACCGGCGCCAAGAATCGGGTGGCCCTGCTGAATTGGGCCCTGGACCATGGCAAGATCTGCCGCGATGGCTTCAATTGCTGCTCCCTGGAGGGCCGGGACTGATCAGGACGACTCACTCGCGGCATCAGGGCCAGACGGGGCCGCCAGGCGGGCTCAGGCGGGGCCCTCAGGCGGTGCCTGGGGCCGATCCCAGCCCAGCCAACAACTGCTGGCGCCGCGAATCCGGCCAAGTGGCCAGGGGCTGCCAGGCCAGGCCTGCGTTGCTCAATTCAGCTCGGCCTGTGATCTCCAGCCCGCACCAGGGGGGCAGCTGCAACTTGCCCTGATCAGGGGCGGCGTCCTGCAGTTCCACCTCGGCGACCACCAGCGGCGCATTGTCCGCTTCAAACACATCCAGCACCCAGTCGCCACCGGGCAGGGTGAGCCCGTAACGGCACTTGCTCAGCTGGCGGGGCGCCAGAGCCAACAGGCTCTCAGCATCGCTCGGGGGAATTGGATACTCAAACTCGTGACGCACCAAACCATCGGCGGAGGCGTTGGCCTTGAGGGTGAGCCAAGCCCGCCCATCCCCCAGGCGCACCCGCACCGTAAAACCATCCGGCCCTGCCGTTAGGTAGCCCTGGCGCAACCGCGCCTGCCAGGCCACCTGGCTACGCCAGGCTTCGCTGGTGACCAGAAAACGGCGTTCGATCTCAAGGGCCATGGCAGGGGAATAGCTAATTTGACACTGGATCAGCGGGGTAGAGGCTGCCTGCCCAGTGCAATTTGTGGCTGAGGGTGCGAAAGTAGGAAGGGCTATGTTCCAACACCACCATCAAGGCCATATTGGCGCTGCGCTGCACCACCACCCGATCACCTAGTCGCAAGGTAGTTGCATCGGTGCCATCCTTCCACAGTTTCACGCTGCCACTGGTTTCCCCGAGGGGGGCCACCGAGAGCCTGGAGCGAGGCGGCACCACCACCGTGCGGCTGGACAGACTGATCGGGCAGATCGGTGTAACCACTATCGCCTCCAAGCCAGGGTGAAGGATCGGCCCGCCGGCTGCCATCCCATAGCCGGTGGAGCCAGTGGGGGTGGCCAAGATCAAGCCATCGCCTCGATACTGATCCACCACTTCGCCATCAATCTCCAGCTCCAACTCACAGATGGGAGCTGCCTCTTCGAAACAAGGCTTCAAATAAATATCATTTAGGGCACAGTGCGCCTCATCCAGGGGCGGAGACAAGACGCTCCCCTCACGGCGGTGCACATTGGCGTCCAACATCATCCGCCGCTCCAGGGCATAGGCGTCGTGGCGCAGGCGCCACCAAAGATTGTCTGGCTGATCGCCCAGCTTTAGTTGTTGGTGTTCGTGGGTGAGGAAGCCCAGATGGCCGCCTACGTTGAAGCTAAGTATCGGCACGCCGTGGGCTGCCAGATGTCGAGCGGCGGCCAGCACGGTGCCATCGCCTCCCAACACAAGGGCCAGATCGGGCAGCTCGCGCTCGCTGGCCAGCAGCTCCGGGAAGGGGTTGAGGTTTAAGCCACTGGGGGCGATTAGCACGCGGCAGCCATCGGCGCCCAGTTGATCCGCACAGAGGCGGGCCTGGCGCGCAGCTGCCTGGCTACCACTGCGGATGATCAGCCATACCCGATCTAGGAGCATGCTCTCTAGCGGCGTTCAGGGGAGATCATCGCGCAGAAGTGAAAAATAGAGACTTTAAATTAAAACCCCAAACAAAAAACTGATACTACCAGCGAAGCAGGTTGAACCGCTCCATGTCCACAGTTTCCCGGTTGCGATATAGGGAGAGAAGAATTGCCAGCCCAACGGCGGCTTCAGCCGCGGCGACGGTGATCACGAAAATGGTAAACACCTGACCGCGGATGAGCTGACCATCTAGATAGTCAGAGAAAGCCATGAGATTGATGTTCACTCCATTGAGCATCAACTCAATGCTCATCAGCACCCGCACGGCATTGCGACTATTGATCAAACCCCAGACGCCAATGCAAAAAAGCAAAGCAGCCAGCACCAGGTAGGCCTGGAGGGGAATGGAAGTGGGCAGATTAATAGTCATCGAACAGGTTCCTGAACAGTGTTTTGGATCAGCAGAGGGGTGCGAGCCTTTTCAATCAAGCCTTGATCTACTGGTGCTCCAGTGACAATGTCGCTGCTGAATACATCACGGCGCGCCAAGACTATGGCACCGATCATCGCCATCAGCAGCAGCACAGAAGCCAGCTCAAAAGGCAGCAGATAATCGCTGAACAGGTGCTCGCCAATTCTAATTGTGGCTTCCTCTCCCACAGGCGATGGGCCAGGCAGGGCCCAGGGGGTGGTGAAGGCGACGCGGATCAACAGGGCCAACAGACCACCGCAAACCAAGCCAGAAAGCACACGTCTCAAGGGCAGCCCTGGCACAGCCGCCAAATTTTCTTTCTTGTTCACGAGCATGATCGCAAACAAGATCAATACATTCACAGCACCCACGTAAACCAGCACCTGAGCAGCAGCCACGAAGCTGGCATTGAGCAGCAGGTACAGACCGGCCACGGACAGGAATACCCCACCCAGCAGGAAGGCGGAATAGACGATATTTGGCAGCAATACCACCCCTAATGCCCCTAGGACAAGGGTAATCGAGAGAATTGAGAAGCAGATCAGCTGGGTGAAAGAGGCGATGGTCATCAGCCTTGCTCCTGGGGGGCAGCGGTGGTGGTCGGCGCGGGGGGGGCAGCCTCGTTTTTGGCCCAGCTGTCCAGCAGCGCCTGGGGCAGTTGGCCGGCCCGAGGCGAGGTATCTGGCACGCCATGGGGATCCATTTCCCCCTTGGGCAGGTAGGCCAACTCTCGCAGAGCAATCACCGCCGGATCACTGGTAACGCTGGTGGGCAGGCGCCCCAGGGCGATGTTGTCGTAATTGAGACTATGGCGATCAAATGCCGCCAGCTCATACTCCTCGGTCATGGAGAGGCAATTGGTTGGGCAGTACTCCACACAGTTACCGCAAAAAATACACACCCCGAAATCAATGGAGTAGTTGCGCAGTTCTTTCTTCTTGGTGGACTTGTTCATCACCCAATCCACCACGGGCAGATTGATTGGACAGACCCGCACGCACACCTCACAGGCAATGCACTTATCAAACTCGTAGTGGATGCGTCCCCGGTAGCGCTCGGAAGGGATCAGCTTCTCGTAGGGGTACTGCACCGTGACCGGGCGGCGCCGCAGGTGGTCGAAGGTGACCGCCAGGCCCTGGGCCAGGTACTGGGACGCACCCACCGCGTCGCGGGTGTAGTCGGCAACTTTTTTGAGGAACCCAAACATGTGCTGTGAGTGGAGAGCTGGCGGGTAACGGTGATCGTGAGCACCATGATGGCTCGAATTTGAACCAAGCTGTCGGGGTCAGCCCCCGAACACAGCGGGGAAGGCCAACTTCAAGGCGGCGGTGACCAGCAGATTCACCAGGGCGATCGGCAACAGGAACTTCCAGCCCAGATCGAGCAGCTGGTCGATGCGCACCCGGGGGGTGGTCCAGCGCAACAGGATCGCCAGGAACACCAGCAGGTATGCCTTGAGCACGGTCATCACGATGCCCACCGAGGCGGTGATCAGCTGCACCAGGGGGGCGTCGATCGGCTGGTGCAGCCATCCGGCCAACCACTCCACCGGCAGCGGGAAGCCCCAGCCACCCAGGTAGAGCACCGACACCAGCAGGGCCGAGAGCACCAGGTTGATGTAGCTGCCCAGGTAGAAAAGGGCGAACTTCATGCCGGAGTACTCGGTCTGGTAGCCGGCCACCAGCTCCTCTTCTGCCTCAGGCAAGTCGAAGGGCAAGCGCTCGCACTCGGCCAGGGCACAGATCCAGAAGATCACGAAGCCCACCGGCTGGCGCCAGATATTCCAGCTGAGGATACCGGCGCCCGCCTGCTGGTTGACGATATCGACGGTGCTCAGGGAGT
>CANHSW010000208.1 GCA_947463165.1 Cyanobacteriota bacterium | reverse complement strand
TCACCTTGAGACCCTTGCTGGCCAGCAGCTGTCGCAACTGGTCCAGGGTCATGCCCTGGCGGGCGATCAGCTCCGGCGCCTTGACAAGCCGGGTGGCGGGGTCGTCAAACAGGTTTTCCTGGGTCCAGAAGCGATAGGGGCCGTAGCCCGGCACCGCCGGCGCTGGCACCGCCAGGCTGTTGAGCAGCATTGCGCTGCTGGCCACACCGCAGTAGGCCAGGTTGGCCTGGGTGAGCAGTGCCCCCGCCAAGGCGCCGTAATCGGCCCGATGGCTACTGCTTGACAGCAGGTTTAGGCCTGCGGGCTCAGTCAGGGGAATCAGGCTCGGCAGGGCCTGCTGGGGGAGGGTCTGGCCAGTGGGAGTCAGGCCCCTGGCCAAACCTGGCGGAGCCAGGGCCGCCAAGACGAGGGCAAGGGCCAGCCAAAAGTGCCGTCGCCCAGGGACAGGGGAGGGGCGCAAGCTGGGATGCAAGCGAAATTTCATCCACCCATTGTTTCGGCTTTTGAGAACTGTTTCGCTTTTGGGGGCTTCATTCGCTGCGGGGCCAGCGGCCATAGGCCTGACAGAACTGCTCCCCCAGGGCTTGGCGCAGGGCGGTATCGGCGGCGAAGGCCGCCTGGGCTGCCTCCAGGGTGGCGGGCAGGGGCCTGGCGGCGGCCCCGGTCGGCGGATCGGTGTAGGCGTTGGCATCGTTGCGGGGGCCTGGATCCAGTTGGCACTCGATGCCATCGAGGCCCGCCGCCAGCACCGCCGCCTGGAGCAGATAGGGATTGGCATCGCCATCGGGCAGCCGCAACTCCAGCCGCTGGTCGTCGGGCAGGCGCACCATGTGGGTGCGGTTATTGCCGCCATAGCTGATCCAGCTGGGCGACCAGGTGGCCCCGGAAACCGTGGTGCTGCCCCCCAGACGGGCATAGCTGTTGAGACTGGGATTGGTGATCGCGCAGAGCCCGGGGGCGTGTTCCAGCAGGCCGCCAAGGAACTGGTAGGCGAGGCTGGACAGCCCCAGGGGGCCGCTGGCATCGACAAAGCGGTTGCCAGCGCCATCCCAGAGGGAGAGGTGCAGGTGGCAGCCGTTGCCGGTGAGCTGGGCAAAGGGTTTGGGCCGGAAGCTGGCCCGCAGGCCGTGGCGCTCCGCCAGGGTGGCCACCATCACCCGAAAGAAGGCATGCCGATCGGCGGTGGTGAGCGCATCGGCAAAGGTCCAGTTGATCTCAAACTGGCCGTTGGCGTCTTCGTGATCGGCCTGGTAGGGAGCCCAGCCAAGACCCTCCATCGCCTCCAGGATCTCGCTGATCAGCGGATAGTGACGCATCAAGGCCAGCTGGTCGTAGCAGGGTTTGCGCTGCTGGTCGGCCGGATCGCCGATCGCCTGGCCACCGGCATCCAGCAGGAAAAACTCCGGTTCCACGCCGGTCATCAAGCGCAGGCCCAGGGCCTGGGCGCGCTGCAACTGCCGCTGCAGCACCCGCCGCGGTGACTGCTCCAGCGGCTCCCCCCCCAGCTCCAGATCGGTGGCCACCCAGGCCACCTGCGGCTGCCAGGGCAGCACCGTGAGGCTGGCTGGATCCGGCCGGGCCAGCACATCGGCATCGGCGGGGGTTAAATCCAGCCAGGCGGCAAAGCCGGCAAAACCGGCGCCGCTGGCCTCCAGCTGGGCCACGGCGGAGGCCGGCACCAACTTGGCGCGCTGTACCCCGAACAGGTCGCAGAAGGAGAACAAAAAGTGGCGAATGCCGCGGTCGGCGGCAAAGCGGGCGAGCACAGTCATCGGGGTATCAGCACAGGGGGTTGGCCAAATCGGCGCAGAGGGTCTCGACGGCAGTGCGAATCAGCGCCTGCTCGACCGGGCTGTCGCGGGGATTGCCGGCCCGGTGGCCCAGGTCGGAATCGAGCAGCTGGAAGCTGGCGCCTGGTATCAGGGCCGCATCCGCGGCGCAATCGGCCGGGGGGAAGTAGAGGTCGCTGCTGGCGGCGATCACGGCGGTGCGGGCCTGGATCCGGCCCAGGGCCGCGGCAAGGTCGCCGTCGCCGTCAGCGGCGCCGATGATCCCGCCGGCGGCGGCCACGTCGTTGGCCAGCCACACGTCGAGCATGGCGATCAGGTTGCGGGGGTCGTGGCGGCGGTAGGCGGGCAGCCAGGCCTGTTCCACGTAGCTATCCACATCGGCGTAGCCCAGTTGCCGGTGGGCGCCACGGCGGTAGAAGCTCTGGCTGGCGGCCCAGCTGGCGTAGATCAGGGCAAAGTTGCGCAGGCCCCGCTCGGGCAGCGCATCGAAGCCGCTGCCGTTCCAGGCCGAATCGTTGGTGAGGGCCTGTCGCAGGCTGAGCAAAAACAGGCGGTTATGGGGGGTGGTGCGGGCCGTGCCGCAAATACAACAAATCCGCTGGGGGCGCTGGGGCTCCAGCACCGCCCAGTGGTACGCCTGCTGCGCCCCCATCGACCAGCCGTAGACCAGCGCCGGTCGCTCCACGCCGAATAGCTCTTCCAGCAGCTTGATCTGGGCGCGCAGGTTGTCGCGGTGGTCGATCGGCCAGCCCTGGGGCCCCAGGGGCGGCCCGCCGTTGCTGGGGCTGCTGGAGCGACCGTTGCCAAATTGACTGACCAGCACCACGCACCACCGGCGCGGATCGAGTATCGGCCCCACCAGCCAGTCGATGTCCTCGGGCCAGGCGCCGTAGGAACTGGGATAGAGCACCAGGTTGGAGCGATCCGCATTCAGTTCGCCATAAACCCGATAGTTGAGTTTGGCCTTGGCCAGCACCTCGCCGCAGGCCAGCGGGAAGGCAGTCAGCTCGTAGACGCGATCGGCGCTGGCGCCCCGGCTGAGGCCGGTGTTCGCGGCACCGCTGGGAAAGGTGCCGCTCAAGGGATCGAGCCGGCTGTCGCCGAAACAGCCCCCGCCGAAACAGCCGCTTCAGAGGCCGGGGGCATCGCCAGGGCGGCGAGGTTGGCGAGGATGCCGCGATGCACCGCGAGATAGCCCGGCGCCACCACCGTCAACTGGGGGGCCAGCTGCTGATGGGCCCGCTCCAGGGCGTGAAAGGGTAGGGATGGATAGATGTGGTGCTCGGCGTGGAAGGGCATGTTCCACATCAGCCAGCGCAGCGGCGCCAGCGTGTAAGTGGTGCGGGTGTTGCGCAGGCTGTCGGCCACAAATGGGCAGCCGCCGTGCTCGGCCATCAGCACAAAGCGCAACAGCGGCTGGCCAATGGCCAGGGGCAATAGCCAAAACCAGAAACCAAAGCCATTGCCGCCGGGTAGGGATACCAGCAGCAGCAGGCCGTAGACCGCCCATTGGCGGCGGATTGAATTGCTTACCTGCCCTGCCGCCTGGGGCGGGATGTAGGGGCAGCCGCTGAACTCCCCCCGCAGACCGCGCCAATGGCCGCGCAGTTTGCCCAGCCACCAGCCGAGGCCAGTCAGTTCGAGCAGATAGGCCCTGGGGCTGCTGGGAGCTGGATCCTCCAACTCCGGATCGAGACCCGGCAGGTGGGTATAGCGGTGGTGCCACTGGTGGTAGCGCCTGAAGAAATCAGCGTTGTAGAAACTGATTACCCCGGCCCACCAGGCCCAGCGATCGTTGCGGTCGCGCTGGTCAAAGACGGTGCGATGGCTGCATTCGTGCAGGGCGCAGAAGCCAAAGGCCAGAGCGACCCCCAGCAAAGCCAGGGCCGGCAAGCGCAGCAGTAGGGGCAGAGCGGTCTGGCCCCACAGCCAGCCACTCACCAGGATCAGGGCCAGATGGCCCCAGAGCTGACGCCAACCGGCGGCATTGGAACGGCGATTGAGCAGTGCCAGGCGTTCGGCGGCAATTAGATCCGCTTTGGTGCCGCTGGGCTGATCTGCCCCGGGGCCGACCTGGCCACCAGGGTTGGGGCTGGAGAAGGGCACGATCTATAGATGGCGAAACAGCGGTAGCGTTGAAACAGCGGTAGCGTTGAAACAGCCGTAGCGTTGAAACAGCCGTTACGAGGCAACCAGCATGGCTGGGGCTGACAGCACCGTCAAGGCAATGGTCCAGTTTCCGGTTTTGACTTAAAAGTGAACGTTCAGGCTGAACAGCCACTGATCAAAAGCCCGGGCGGACAGCAACAGCTCAGTTTGAACAGCTCACGCAAAACAGCAGCAGCCAAGTCTGCTTGAGCACCAATCGGGCCGCGGCTCGCTGGCAGCGGTAGCCGCAGGGCCTAGGGGTCAGCAACCGCTGCGAGCCAGCCTTTGGCTTCACTGAAAACCAGCCTCACCAGCGGCATGCCCCAGCTGCGGGCGATGGCTTTGGCTATGGGCGATGGTCTTCGCTGTGGGCGATCCCCTTGTCTATGGCAGATAGCCTTGTTTATTGACGATGGCCTTGGCCGTGAGCAACTTGCCTCCGCAAGGCCGCAACCGTGATCTCAGCGAGCATGAATGCCCAAGTTAATGGCTAAACGTCGGCAAATTTCCACGAGAGCCACATAATGACCAGCCCGGATCAAATAGCTGGTAGATTAATGAGCTTTTTGAATTAAGGGCACCTCGAAAAATGCTAATTCCCAAATTAAGGGTAACTCAAAAATGCCCCTTTGGCTCGCGAGAGCCAAAGCAAAGCCATTCGCTTCAATACATATTACATCATGAGATAAGCGGAATTTGGGATTTTTCGAGGT
>CANHSW010000207.1 GCA_947463165.1 Cyanobacteriota bacterium | reverse complement strand
TGGGCTCGATCGACGACAACAGCTCCGGCGGCTCCTATGGCTATCGGATGTCGAAGGTGGCGCTGTGCATGGCCGGCAAATCGCTATCAATAGACCTAAAACCTCGCGGCATCGCCGTAGCCATTCTTCACCCCGGCCTGGTGAGCACCCGCATGACCAGCTTTCACCCCCAGGGCATCAGCCCGGAGCAGGCGGTGCGGGGGCTGCTGGAGCGCATCGACGCCCTCAACCTGGAAAATTCCGGCAGTTTCTGGCATGCCAATGGGGAGCTGTTGCCCTGGTAAAGAGGCCATTGGCAAACGCTGAAACGCGCCGAATTGCATGGGAGCCCATCGAAGCTCAATTCAGCTGCCGCTAGCGGCCGCCCAGCAATTGCCGCACCTGATCGGCGGCTGCCAGGCCCGCCTCGATCGCCCCTTCGAAGTAGCCGGGCCAGCGGCTGGCGGCCTCGGTGCCGGCCCACACCACCCGGCCATGGGCTTGTTGCCACACGCGGCCGTAGCTGGTCCAGGTGCCGGGGGCCAGGAAGCTGGTGAAGGCGCCGGTGCTCCAGCTTTCTTCGTTCCAGTTGTGGAGCACCAATTCCTGGGGTTCGGCGGCCTCGGGCCCCCACCAGCTAACCAGGTCGTTGAGTACCGCTTGCCGCCGCTCAGCCTCGCCCAGGCGCTGCCAGACCACGGCCCGCTCGCCGGCGATGAAGCCCGCCAACACACCCGGCCCGCCGGGCGGTGAGCTATCGACGCAAAGCTCCAGGGTGGGCAGGTTGCCGATGCCCAGGCCGTTGAGGCCCTGCCGCCGCCAGAACGGCTCCCGGTAGATCGCCAGCATCTTCACCATCGAGCCCATGGGCGAGCGCTGCAGCAGAGCGGTCCAATCCGGTGGCAGGGCCGGGCTGAAACGGATGCCCAGCCGCAGGGGCGGCGGGATCGCCACCACCGCCGCCGCCGCCTGCAGCTGTTCGCCGCAGCCGTAACTCAGCCGCAGGCCGCCATCGTCCTCCTGCTCGATCGCCGCCACCGGCGCCCGCAGCTGGATTTCTTCCGCTAATTCTTCCGCCAGTTGAGCGGCCAACTGGGCGACGCCCCCCTCCACCAGCCAGGCTTCTGGTGTCTCCTGCTGGGGGGCTACGGCCTGGGTCCAGGCCAGGTGCAGGATCGAACTCTCGTGGGGTTCAAAGCCGCCGGAGCCGCCCAGGCGTCCCAGCCAGGCGAGGGAATAGCGGGCAAGTTCTCCTGCCCCCTGCCCCTGTAGCCAGGCGGCGATGCTGAGCCGATCGAGCTCGCTCGCATTGGGGGCATTCCAGGGGGCCTGGGGGGGCACCTGCTCCACCAGCTCCTGAAAGCGCCGCAGCAGGGCCAGGGTTTCGGCCACTGCGGCGGCCGGCAGGTCCAATTCCTGGCACTTGAAGAACAGCAGGCTGGAGCGGAAGTCGTGCTCCACGCCGGCCCGGTGGGCCTGGCCCCGCCAGTGGAAAATCCCCTGGCCGTCGTAGTAGGTGGGGTAGCGGCGCAGGCCGAACTCCGCCAGCAGCTCGATCAGCCGGTGGTGGCTGGCGCCCACCCACTGGCCGCCCAAATCGAGCCGCAGGCCGGAGGCGCTGGTGTGGCCGTGCATGCGACCTCCCCAGCGGTCGCGAGCCTCCAGCAGCCGCACCGTCAGGCCTTGGCACTTCAACTCGCGGGCACAGACCAGACCCGAGAGACCCGCGCCCACCACAATTACGTCTAGGGATGAGGGATTAGGAATGAGAAATCAGGGATGAAGGGTGAGGGATCAGGCTTAGGTGCGGGATTGGAATGGATTGCGTTGCTGGAGTGGGTTGGGAGTGGCGTGAGGATGGGGCAGCCATCCCAATTCTGTCCTTAACGGCAGCCGCCGCCCATGACCGATCCCGTTTCTGGTCCGTTTCAGCCCTGTTTCAGCAGCATTCCGCCGATCACACTCGACGATTGGGGGGTGCCGCTGGTGTTTCGCCGCCACTGTGCCCTCTGGGAGGGAACGGCGCGGCGCATCGACAGCGAAGGGCGCTGCGTTGATCGCGACCGGGTGCGGGTGGAAATCGCCATCGCCAAAGATCAGTACCTGCAAACCAATACCGTGCGCATCGACACGCCCGGGGAGATTGTGGCGCAATATCACGGCCACTTCATCGATGGCCGGCTGGTGTTTCCGCTCACCGATGAGGTGGTAACCCTGGCTGGTGAAAAGGCCACCGCATTTTCTGGTATCGCCTGGCCGGTCAGTGACCATGTCATGCTCTACAGCGGCAGTCGAAACTTGCGCGGTGTGCTTACCCACTACCACGAGGTGATCACCCTGGTGAGCGACGACCATCGGGTGCGCACCACCCAGCTATACGAACAGGGTGAATACCGCCATGTAACCATGATTGAGGAATGGCGCCAACCGCAGCAGCCGATTGCGTGATGCGCTGGCTTGGGGGTTAATCCATTGCACCCACGAGTCCACCAGCTCCAGCCCCTTGCCCCGCCCTCAGTTCACTCCTCACCCCGCCAGAATTTGCTCGCAGAGTTCAGGAAATCCCTCCGCCATTTGGCGGTTGTAGTCGCGGGGCTGGAGTTGGTCGAGGAGGTAGTCGATCATCTCGGAGGTGTTGCGGGCGAATTCGCCAATCAGGCGATATTTTTTGGCTGTGCTTTCCCCAAATATTTCATGGTTTTGTGTGAATATATTCTTGAGCTCTTCATGCTGTTGATTCCAGTCAATAGCAGGCTTCAGCCGAGCTGCGAGCCCCCCGGAGAGGCCCGCATCGGGCAGGATGATCGGGATGATGCACCGATGGAAATCCGCTATTTTCTTGCCGCGGTTTAGATAAATCTTGAACAGCTCATACATGCAATACTCCGAGCGGAGGTATTTGGCGCTGATCACCACGATCACCCGATCAGCGGCGGCCAGGCGATCCATGAAGGCGCTGATCAAGTCACCGGGCGGCAGTTCATCGCGATCG
This sequence comes from Cyanobacteriota bacterium, assembly GCA_947463165.1. Taxonomy (GTDB): domain Bacteria; phylum Cyanobacteriota; class Cyanobacteriia; order PCC-6307; family Cyanobiaceae; genus UBA5018. The sequence continues at coordinate 1,740 of CANHSW010000207.1, read as the reverse complement.
ATGCGTACTGTAATCGGCTCGGGATGCTTGCGCAGGGCATCGACAAGCCCATCCACAATCTGTTGGCGTTCCTTGCCCTCGGGGCTGGCATCACCATGGGCATAGGAGATGAAAACTTCCCGGCTAGGTTTGTGGAATGCTTCCACCGGTGCTGGCACCAGTTGGGGCGCAGGCGCGGCTGTCGCTTCGCCGCCATCGCTCCGGTCCATGCGTTGGCGATTTTCGCTGGCCAGAGCTTGGCTGGCTAAGGGGCCGGAGCTGATTGGCTGGAGATCGGGGTAGCCAAATTGGCGGTTGCGCTCGGCCAGGCGTTGCTGGAACCAATCGGCCAATTCGTTGCTGCCGTCACCCTGGAAGCGGATCGAGATGCTGCCGGCGCGGTCGTTCTCCATCTGCTGCTCCAGCAGGGCGATACAGCCCTGGCGAGCGTCGTACACCCAGGCGCCATAGCGCCAGTAAACGCCGCCATCGCCGGCATGGTTGCCCAGATCGCAGAGCAAAGCCCGCACCAGGCCGCCATGCAGGAAGTTATACGAGTAGGTGAGTGTTAGGGAGGGATCGCTACCCTGCCAGCGGCCCTGCAGCTGCCTGCCCACCTGGGGGGAAGATTTAGGCGGCAGTAGATCAGGAGCCAGGTATTCGGCCTCCAGTCCCAGGTCGGCATCCGCCTCGCGGTAGGGGAAAACGATGCCGCAGGTGCGCATCAGGCTCAGGAACAACTCTTGAGCCTCTTGCTCATACTCCCGCCATACGGTAAGGGTGAGCAGGGAAGGCCAGAGGCGGCCGTCGCTGGCTTTGATCAGCGGATAGGTGGAGTCCCGTTCGAATACCGCATACACCGCATCAAGCGCCCAGGATTGATCTAGAAGGATGCGGTTGTGAAAGAGATCCGGGCTGTGAAACACCACGCCCTTGTTGTGTAGAAACCGCAGCAGGGCATCTGTTGAACTCACACCACCGATTTGTTCACAGAGGCGGGCGAAATCCGCTTGGCTGAGGGTGCGGTGCAGGCGCTGCTGGGCCGGCAACTGTTGATCGGCCTGGCGCCAGGCCTCCAGTTGCTGCCACACGAGGTGGCGGCCCCTGCCGATGCTGCTGATGCCATCGCGATCCCGCAGGTAGGCGGTTGCATCGGCCAGGGCCTCCTTGAGGCTGGCGGCGCCGCGCTGGGTGCGGGCGCTGAAGCTGCGGTAGCGCAGACACCCGAAGCTTGCCTGCAATGCCTTATCCACCGGCGGTACGGTCACCTCTTGGGCGGGGGCATCGCACTGGCTTTGCACAACCACCACAGGGGAGTCGGGGCGGCCGAGGGTGCGCACATAATTGAGCCAGTAGGTGAGCGGGTGGCGGCGCTGCAGGGGATCGTCGTCGTTGTCGCTGGCCACCAGGGCTTCCTGCTCCGGCGTCCAGAGCACCACAAACACCGCCGCAGTGCGCATAAACAGGGTGTGGGCGCTGTGGTAGATGTCTTGGCCGCCGAAATCCCAGATGTAGTAGGTGGCATCCCCATCTGAAGCCGGTGTAATGGTGCGCAAGGCGATGCCGTGGGTGGAGGGCACCGTTGGATCGAAGGCTTCTGCAGCGAGGTGGCGACAGAGCTGGGTTTTGCCCACACCGCCATTGCCAAGCACAAGGATTTTTACGCTATTGATAGGTATTGCTTCTACTTCTAGATCCAGGACGTGGGCGCGGAGAGCGGGGAGGCAGTTGTTGTAAGAATAACTTGAATCGGATGAGAAT
>CANHSW010000206.1 GCA_947463165.1 Cyanobacteriota bacterium | reverse complement strand
GCCAAGCAGGGGCAAAACCACGCAAATTATCCACGGCCAAGGACCAGGTAAACGGCCGGCCGTCACTGTGATCTGCCTGCGGCCAGATATCATGAGCCAACCAGGTCATGGCAGCTTCCAACACTGTTTCATTTGGCGAGGAGCTATAAAGCTGCATCCAGTGATCCCTGGCCACCTGCAGGCAGCGCTCCACCAATTCGGTTGAGACAGGAGGCAGCATGTCCAGGGGGGCTGAAACCTGGGAATCTCGAGGCCTAAGACTGCGCTTGAGTTGAACGGCTTGTCGACGCACAAATCCCGGCAAATCAATACCAACGGTAGCGGTTGTATTGGAGCCAGTATTCAGTAAATTATCTATTGTTTCTGGAGCCAAATTCTCGGAGATCTGCCCATCAATCACCGACACACCCTGGTCCCGGCCAGTGACTAGGACTAGGGCACCTTGCTCGTCAAATGAGGGCACAGCATCAAGGGGCTCTAGGCCGATTAGCTCAGTATGCCCTGGAATCTGATCGGCAGAAAAGATCGTCTGCAGTAGGCGCAATAACACCCCACCACGACTGCGTAGGCCCCACTCGGCCTTAAGCAAATCGAGTTTTTCGATCAGATCACTGGGTAGATCCAGGGTAATCCGACGTCTTTGGCGCTCCTCGTCAGCCACGCATCCGCTAGCTCATGGGTCCATCAAGCCCCGCAGTTTGACCTGCTGGGCTTCTAAAGCCTGCTGGTATCGCTCCACCAGAGTTTGTTCCGGCCGGATAGCGGGTGGGACTGGCGGTGGAGGCAAAGTTGATTGCCTTTGAGCTGGCAACTGATCTGTTGCCAAGGCTGGCAGCGGCAAGGGCCTCAGCCGGTAACGAGCTGGCACCAGCACCAGGGGCTCATCGGTGGCGCTATCAGGCAACTCCATGGCTGGCGTATCTGGGGAAGGCGGAGGGGCCAGCCTTGATCGGGCAGCGGCAATCGGGGATGAGTTCGTCCGAGCCAACTCCAGCTGACGCTCCTGAAGTCTAAGCCGAGCTAATTGGCCCACTGGAACTACACTCAACAGATGGCCCGGGGTGGCATCGGCGGGGTAAACCAAACTTACCCTTACTGGATTGGCTACGCCAGGCTTGAGCTCCAAGGTGGTGAGCGAAAGGCTCTGGCCAGATCGCATGCCCACGTGCATTTCTTGGAGACCCTGGTCTGTGCGCACTTGCAAAGAGCCCCGGAAGGCCGTGAAATCCCTGCCACCACTGGGTGCTGGATGACTTAGCACCAGCTCGTAGGAGCCACTGCCTAGTAAATCCAGATCTACATCGAAGCGAACGCCATAGGTGCCCACGTTGTTGAGCGAAGAATCCAACATCCGACTGGCCAGGGGATTCACCTGTACTTCGCGGGTGCCAAAGTTATGACGTTCTGTGCTGGTTAACGGCACGTGCAGGGGACCCTGGCCCAGGTCATGGGCAAGCTTGGCGTGATAACTGTCACCAATGGCCACACCTCCAACCCGGGAGAATATAGTTCGATTTTTAATCTCAGCAATGCGACTTAAGTATACTCGTCCAGGGGCTAGCCGGCTTGAATCAAGAACAGCAAATAAATCGTAGTCTTCACTAGGGTTTTTCGCGGCTACGACCGCCATTTGGAAGGGACCATTGCTACGGCCCCGCAGCAGAGCATTGGCAATTCCCAAGGCAGGCAACTCTGTCCGGAATAGCACCATTCGACTTTGGGGAGGGATGGTGATTTCGTCCTGCAGACGGCGGTCTAGTTGGCCCCGGAGCATTTGAATGGCGGTGGCATCCCCCGGCCCGGTATTCCATGGCCTCGGACCAAGCGGTCTGACCCCAAGCTTGGATTCTCCAAGATATGGGGCTTCAAAACTATTGCGCACAGCACCACTGTCAAAGCGAATCGTAACCGGTTGGCGAGAAGGATTAAGCAGAATCAGGGCGAGAGTCAGCTGAGTTCGCCGAGCATCAGAGCGAATCGAATTCCTATATGTTGGAAAATATTTGTGGTGTATATGAACACCAAACTCACCATTAAAAGTAAATTCAGCATTTGGTAGCAACTGGCCATTGTCCGTGGCAGTGGCCATGCCTGGAGCGGTATTGATAAGTATTCCAGGACCCTCCACCTCCTCCGGCTGATTGGAGTGCAGCACCGGCACGCTGTTGAAAGACCCCTGCAGCGGCCGAGCCTGCTGGCCAGCCATCAGGGCCACGTAGGCCCGCGCCGAAGCCCCATCAAGGGCGGCACAGGCAATCATCAAAACGAAACCGCGTCGCATGAGAAAAGAGAGACTCCCCTGTCTCATGCTGGGAGCATATTGCTTGGGCAGACCCTTGATGGCCTGGGGGTAACCGGCATGGGTCCGACAAAAGACAGGGGACAGGCACAGGGCGTTGGCGGCTTGCTTCTCAGCCATCACTGGAGGGGAAACACGACACGCGAACGGGGGTTGCAGATCGTTAGAAACTGGACGCACCGTCACATTTTCCCATGTTCCCCCCGTTCCCCTGCTGTTCACCAGGCACCGACAGCCGAAAGACCTACCAACAGCGCAAGCTGGCACTGCTGTGCCACTGGCGCGACAGTTTGGAGCGGCAGCTGGCGGCCGCCAATGCCGCCATCAGCACCATGGAGCATCAAATTGAACGTGATGCAGCCCCACAGCCAACCCCATGACCGGGTCGTCCCAGCCGCAGATTGCCCACTTTGCGATGCACTCCGGCCGATTTCCTCTACAGGGCCACCGTCCGCGGCAGAGCCACTGCGGCCGGGCGATGCCGACCTGAAGCTGCAGGTTCCCCATTCCCTTGCAGAGACTCCCGCAGCACTGCCAAGCCCCGGTGCAGACGCCGCTGCACGGTCATCGGGCTCACCTGTAGGGCGCCGGCGGTGCGGCGGTAACTCCAGCCCCCCAGCACCACCCGCCGCACCACCGCTTCCAGGGGAGGCTCCAGCTCAGCCAGGGCAGCCAGGGCGGCTTCTGCGTCGGCGGGCTCGCAAAGCTGCTGCTCAGGCGCTTGCAACCGCTCCTCCAGCAGCGGCGACAGGGGCACCACCTGGCAAAGCTGCTGGGCACAATCCAGTTGCTGCCATTGCTCAGGGGTGAGCCCCATGGCGGCACGGATCTGGGGCAGTGGGTCGGGATTGCCATGGCAAGGGCTCAATTCCCCTAGCAAACGCCTGCGCTGATCGAGCCTCTCTCTCAGCTGGCGAGGCAGACGAATAGGCTGAATTTTATCGCGTAGATAATGGAGGATTGCCCCTCGGATATGGGGCCTGGCGAATGCTTCAAAGGGGGTTTGCAACTGATCTAGATAGAGCTCAGCCGCCCTTAGGAGGCCCAACAGCCCCACTTGAACTAAATCATCCAGCGGTTCGCTACAGCGTGCTGCGTAATGTTTAGCGATAGGGCGCACCAGCTGGCAATATCCTTCCACACGGCGATTTCGCCGCTGGATAGCGGGGCAAGTTGGCTTCACGATCAATACAAGCAGATGGATAGCCGGTGAACCGGCGAGCCCGATGGGGCCTATATCCACTGAGCGGCATGCGGCCCTATGGGCGCAAGCGTGAAACTACGGAATCTCGGCGGGGCTGGCGACGGCCGCCAGCAGGGACCAGGCACCTTGAGCTTCCAGCCAAGCCCGATCAGACTGCTGGGTCTGCAGCAAGAAGCCGGCAAAACCCAAAGCATTGACGCTGAATCCCGCCGCATGCTCCTGGCGCCGACGCACGGTGAGGAACCATTGGTCATCAAACAGCAGGTTGTAGGGATGCAGCGGCTTGGCGTCGAGCATTGGATCCCCCAGGCCCAGAGCCAGGGCATGGCTTCTGTAGAGCTCTGGCAGGTCGGAGTGAGTGGCGGGGTCCTGGCGTCGATCCAGCCGGTATGACCAGCCCCAAGCCAGGCTTGGCTCGGCCAATTCGGCCAGGAAACTACTAGCCAGCGGACAGCTGCACTCCCCAGCATGCCGAGGTAATAGTTGCAGATGGCGATGGGGCTGGCTAGCTCCAGCCGCTGGACAGCTATTGAAAAACCACAGCCCACCGGTATCCGCAGCCACCACCGCCTGGGCAGACCAATCCGCCGCCAACAGCCAGCCGTCTTGGGGTTGCCAATCACTGGTGATCAGTAGCAAATGAGCAGGTTGTACGGGGTACTTGTTCAGTAGCAGCACATGGCTGTCCCTGGGACGGGCCACCTCCAAGGCTGCCTCCCAGGGGAGAAACGGATTGGCCTTGGGACCGCCGGCCCGCAGGTGCTTGGGGGTGCGACTGAGCAGCCGCCTCAACACAAATGGCCTGATGGCTGGCAGCACCACCAGTTCGGTGGCCAATGGCACCAGTGCCCCCATGGCCAGGGCACTGGCTGAGCGTTCCAGCGCCAATTGCCAATAGCTTTCAGTTCGCACCGGCCTTAAGGCGTGCCAGTGACGCCCCTTGGTAATAACGGCCCAGAATCTGGTTGTAGCTGAGCCCCTGGAGGGCCAGCTCCTGGGCGCCCTCTTGGCTCATGCTTGCCCCGAGATGGGAGTGGGCTTCAAAGCTGATCTGGTGATTCGCGGCATAGAGACTCTCGACGATCGCCCCCTGGTAGCTCAAGATCAGCCCAGCGGTGGTTGAGGTGGCCACCTGGGTGCGGTCTGTGGCGCTATCCAGGCCCTTGTAAGCCTGCCAGCGGGTGCTGTCTCCCAGGTGCCAGTGGCGGCTGGCCG
>CANHSW010000205.1 GCA_947463165.1 Cyanobacteriota bacterium | reverse complement strand
GCACTAGATTCCGGCTTATTAGATGCCGGCGCATTGGAAATTGGCGCACTGGATCCTGGCGCGCCATAAATAGGCGTGCTGGAGAGATCGGAATTTGTGCTCATTGTTCCAGGGGGCCTGCTGGGCCTGGCTGGCCTGCGGCGGCCAGATCGGGCAGGCTGGTAACGCTGGGCCCGAGGAACAGGTTATAGGCGGGGTTGTCACTCTCGTTTTGGTACCTGTAGCCAAGCCCGTCAAGGAATAGTTGCCATTGCTGGCGGTCGCCGTCGGGTACCTGCACCCCCACCACGATGCGACCGACGTCGGCGCCGTGGTTGCGGTAGTGAAAAATGCTGATATTCCAATCAGCCTGCAGGGCGTTTACGAAGGCCATCAACGCTCCCGGCTTTTCGGGAAACTCAAAGCGGTAGAGCAGTTCCCGGGCCGGCCCAGTTGTTGACAGCTCAGCCGCTGATCTTTCTGCTGCGGTTATGGCAGCCGCTGGTGCTTCATTTGCCGAGACCAGTCTAGCGTCAACGCCGGCCTGGCTGGTGGTAAGGCGGCCCCCCACCATGTGGCGCAGGTGCAGTTTTGCCAGCTCGTTGTGGCTCAGATCCAGGCAGGGAAAGCCCGCTGCCTGTAACTCGGCCATCAGCTCTGCTGTATCAGCTGTGCCGCGAATTTGTACGCCAACAAATATATGGGCATGGCTTGAATCGGCCATGCGATAGCTAAACTCAGTGAGGCTGCGGCTCCCCAGCGTCTGGCAGAAGCGCCGGAGGCTGCCGGGCCGCTCCGGGATTTCCACCACCAGCATCGCCTCCCTTTCCTCGCCCAACTCGGCCCGCTCCGCCACGAAGCGCAACCGATCGAAGTTCATGTTGGCGCCACAGGTGACCGCCACCAGTTGCAGTTGACGCAGCTGCCGGGCGGCCACGTCAACCTTCATGCCGGCCACCGCCAGGGCACCGGCTGGCTCCAGGATCGAGCGGGTGTCTTCGAAAACATCTTTGATCGCGGCGCAAATCTCATCGGTGGTAACAGTGACCATGCGATCCACCACCTGGCGGGCGATCGCAAAGCTGTGCTCGCCCACCTGGCGCACGGCCACGCCATCGGCGAACAGCCCCACCTGCTCCAGCCGCACCCGCCTGCCTGCCGCCAGCGAGCGGGTCATCGCATCGGCATCCACGGGCTCAACGCCAACGATCTGCACCTGGGGCCAGAGCGCCTTCACGTAGGCCCCGATGCCGGCAATCAGGCCACCGCCGCCCACGGCCACGTAGATCACATCCGGTGGCTGCGAACACTGGCGCAGGATCTCCAGGGCGATGGTGCCCTGGCCGGCGATCACATCCGGGTCGTCGAAGGGGTGGATGAAGCTGAGGCCCCGTTCCGCGGCGAGTCGCCAGGCCTCGCTGCAGGCGGCGTCGTAGTTGTCGCCGTGCAGCACCACCTCGGCGCCGCGATTCAGCACCGCCTTCACCTTTACCTCGGGGGTGGTGACAGGCATCACGATCACGGCCCGGCAACCTAGGGTCTGGGCCCCGAGGGCCACTCCCTGGGCGTGATTGCCGGCGCTGGCGGCAATCACGCCCCGCGCCAACTCCTCGGCGCTGAGGCCCGCCATCTTGTTGTAGGCGCCCCGCAGCTTGAAACTGAACACCGGTTGCAGGTCTTCTCGTTTCAGCAGCACCCTGTTGGCGATGCGGGCCGACAGGGCGGGGGCCGCATCCAGGGGCGACTCGATGGCCACGTCATAGACGCGGGCCCGCAGGATCCGCTGCAGATAGTCGGTGGTGGTTAGCGAGCCTGGGGGCTGTGGGGCGCCAGGTTCGCTCTGCTGGCCACCGCTGGCCGGCTTTGGCTCGATTGGCCCAGGGGGGTGACTGGCAGGCGAGTCGGCAAAGACAACCGACTGCGGCGTGTCAACAGCGGATTCGCTGCTCGCGGCGCTGGCGTCAGGGGGGGGGCTGGGAAGCTCGGCCATGGATCTAGTTTTGCCCACTGTCAGGGCTGGGCTGGGATTGCGGCGGCCCCAAGCGGCTGCTGAGCCGGGTCTGGCCTGGCCAGTGGCTTTGAGAGAAAGGTGTCAGGACCACTCCACCGCTCCGGGGCGCCTCCTACATTGATCTCCACTGTTTGGTGGGTGCATGCATCTCAGCGAGCTGAGTCATCCCAATCAGCTGCACGGGCTCAGCACCGCTGAACTGGAGGAGATCGCTCGCCAGATCCGCGAGCGTCACCTTGAGGTGGTGAGCACCAGCGGCGGTCACCTGGGACCCGGACTGGGGGTGGTGGAACTCACCCTGGCCCTCTACCAGACCCTGGACTTGGATCGGGACAAGGTGGTTTGGGATGTGGGCCACCAGGCCTATCCCCACAAATTGATCACCGGTCGGTACAACAACTTCCATACCCTGCGCCAGAAAGACGGGGTGGCCGGCTATCTGAAGCGCAGCGAGAGCCGCTTTGATCATTTTGGTGCCGGCCACGCCTCCACCTCGATCTCGGCCGCTCTGGGTATGGCCCTGGCCCGCGACCGCTTTAAAGACAACTACAAATGTGTGGCGGTGATCGGCGACGGTGCCCTCACCGGAGGCATGGCCCTAGAGGCGATCAACCACGCCGGCCACCTGCCCAAAACCAGGCTGCTGGTGGTGCTCAACGACAACGACATGTCGATCAGCCCACCGGTGGGCGCCCTCTCCACCCACCTCAACCGCATGCGGTTGAGCAAGCCGATTCAATTTCTGCAGGACAACGCCGAGGAGGCGATCAAGCATCTGCCCTTCCTGCACGGCGAGCTGCCCAGCGAGCTGAAAACCCTCAAGGAGAGCATGAAGCGCCTGGCGGTGCCCAAGTTGGGGGCCGTGTTCGAGGAGCTGGGCTTCACCTACATGGGGCCGGTTGATGGCCATGACATCGCCGGCATGGTGAGGGTGTTCCAACAGGCCCACGCCCATGAGGGCCCGGTGCTGGTGCACGTGGCCACCACCAAGGGCAAGGGCTACGCCTACGCGGAGGCGGATCAGGTGGGCTACCACGCCCAAAATGCTTTTGATCTGGCCACCGGCAAGGCCTATCCCTCCAGCAAGCCCAAGCCCCCCAGCTACTCCAAGGTGTTTGGCCAAACCCTGGTGAAGCTCTGCGAGCAGGATCAATCCGTGGTCGGCATCACCGCCGCCATGGCCACAGGTACGGGTCTGGATCTGCTGGAGAAGGCCCTGCCCGCCCAGTATTTCGATGTTGGTATCGCCGAGCAGCACGCCGTGACCATGGCGGCTGGCATGGCCTGCCAGGGCATCAAGCCGGTGGTTGCCATCTACAGCACCTTCCTGCAGCGCGCCTACGACCAGGTGATTCACGATGTGGGCATTCAGAATTTGCCCGTCACCTTCGTGTTGGATCGAGCCGGCATCGTCGGCGCCGATGGTCCCACCCACCAGGGCCAATACGACATCAGCTACCTGCGCGCCGTGCCCAATTTCACGGTGATGGCCCCTAAGGATGAGGGGGAATTGCAGCGCATGCTGGTCACCTCCATCCACCACAGCGGCCCCTGCGCCATCCGCATCCCCCGCGGGGAAGGCGAGGGGGTGCCCCTGGCGGAAGAGGGCTTTGAAACCCTGGAGATTGGTAGGGGTGAGCTGCTCACCGATGGCGATGATCTGTTGATCGTTGCCTATGGCTCGATGGTTTACCCGGCCCTGGCCACCGCCGGCCTGCTGCAGGAGCGGGGAGTGCGGGCCGCGGTGATCAACGCCCGTTTCCTGCGGCCCCTCGACGAGGCCCTGATCCGTCCGCTGGCCCAGCGCATCGGTCGCCTGGTCACCATGGAGGAGGGAGCCCTGCCTGGCGGATTCGGCGCCGCCGTGGTCGAGTGCCTCAGCGATCACGGCCTGCTGGTGCCCGTGCTGCGCTTGGGGATCCCCGATCAGCTGGTGGACCATGCCAGCCCTAAACAGAGCAAGGAGGCCCTGGGCCTCACCCCAGCCCAGATGTCCGAGCGCATCCTGGAGCGCTTTGGTGCCAGCTTGCTCCTCGAGTCTCGTCAGGCCCTAGCGGTTTGACGCCTCGCCCCTGACCGTCATCAACGCCTCTTCATATTTCCTGCCAAGCCAGGGCCAGGTGGCGCCGGGTACCCCCGAGCGTCTGAATTTTGATTTGCCCCTGGATAGCCAAATTCCCTTGGCTGGCGAGGCGCCCCTGGATTGCCAGGTGCTGGTGGTGGGAGCCGGACCATCCGGCTCTCGCTTAGCTGCAGCATTGGCTATGGCGGGACTGGATGTGGTGCTGATCGATCGCTTGAGTGATCTGCGCAGCGCCGCCTTCAGCAGTGCGGCCCTGCCGATGGCGGCGGTGCGGCGGTTTGGGCTACCGGAGCGGGTTGTGGCCAGCCTTTGGAGTGGTTGGCAGCTGGTGGGACCCGACGATCGCCAAAGGCATTGGCAGGCGGATCAGCCCCAGGGGGCGGTGCTGGATTTCGGTGCCCTGCGCCATTGGTTGGCGGGTGAGGCGAACTCAGCCGGGGCGCGCCTGCTACTCGGTTGGCGGGCCCAGGGCTGCCACAGCGCTGGGCCCAGCAGCATGCAAACCAGTTTGCTGGGGCCTGGCGGCCAGCGGCGCTGCCTGACCAGTGGTTGGGTAGTGGATGCCAGCGGCGAAAGCCGCAGCTTGTTGGGCAAACCGCCAGGGAATTCGCTGGTAAGCGGTGTGGGGGTGGAATGGCTTTTGCAGGTGAGCGATGCGCAATGGCACAGCTGGAGCG
>CANHSW010000204.1 GCA_947463165.1 Cyanobacteriota bacterium | reverse complement strand
TGGCACCAGATGTGAGCGAATAAGTTTGAGAGATGCCACCGAGACGAACGGGGCTACTAGTAGCATTAACATTATTAGGATTAGCTCCAGCGGCAAGAGGAGCGACAGCAGTGGGATCGCGAAAAATTAACAGTGTGTCAGAGAAGACAAAAGACACGATTAATTTTAAAAAAGACAACTTGCTGCATATTAGCAGCATACACGGGCAAGAGCCAAGCAATTATGTTGATTTGCCAACCTAGTGCTCAACTTGATTGACTTGCCAGAGCTGATGGGCCCCTGCCAGAACCGTTTCCAGGCAGCGCTGGCTGAGATCGACGCCAAGTTGGCCGTGGGGAGCTGGGGCGTAGTTCAATTTTGGTAACAGTTGTAACTGCCCAACAGCCAGTCGCTCAATTCCCAGATGGACCTCCAAGCGATTCAAGCAAGCCGCAGGGGAAGCAACTAGATCTTCAAGCCTTAAAATGAGCAATTGACTAGGGGGAAAAAGCTGTCGCCATCGGCAAAGTTGATCATCGTACAGACTGCCGGCAAGACAATTGCCACCGTACCAACCCAGATATCGACGTTGATCATGATTCATTGCGACCAGACCCTCGAGCTCTTCGTAAATCACCTGTTCAAGGGGCTGTTTTAATCCCTCTTGGCGTAGCATATGATAGTACCAACTTACCGCTCGCTGAAGCGGCTGCCTGAGTAGCACAATCAAGCGAACGTTTGGCATCAAATTAAAAACACGTTCGGGTGCCTCGGGTAACTGTAAATAATTAGGAGTTGCCTCTATCCGAATAATTTTCGCTTCGGACTGGAAGCTGGGAAATTGATGACGGTACCAGTTTTCGCCCCAGTCCCAACGGTTGTCAAAAAAATGAAGCTCCTTGCGGGGATGAACCCAGAGCTGGGGATGACCACTAAGCCAAGCAGCGAAAGAAGTGGTACCACACTTGGGGGCTCCAATCACTAATGCATCAGGCACAGTGGGAGGAGCATTAAGATTAAGCTTAGCTTTTTGGTGAGATGGAACAGATAATTGAACAGCGCGCTGGCCATGGGAGAACCCCTGCCGATGGCGACCAAGCTGACAAAGCCAATCTGAAAATAGTAACAAAGCCAGGGGATAGCCCCTAGACAGCTTAACTACCGCCTCCAGCCGATCGATGCGGGCGGCAATCACTTCAACACTCAAGCGGGTAAACTGCAGGGCATACCAGGTGATACTGCGTCGACTATCCAGCTCTAGGGCCAGTAAAAATGCATCGGCTGCAGCCTCAAATTTGGCCAACTGACGCTTGGCAAGACCCAAGGAATGCCAGGCTCTTGCCAGCCAGAAATGATCATGGCGACCGGTTAATAGCCTATGACACACCTTAAATAGAAGTGTTTCAGCATAATCACATTTTCCCATACGCCTTAGCCGCTCAGCCTCCAGTAAATCTGCCAGAGGCAACTGACTAGGCAGCAACAATGGGCGAAGAGTGTTTACATCAATTGCAATTTCAAGCAGCGGTCGACGATCAAGATCATCCCAAAGGCGTGACAAACAAACCATGGCATAGCCAGGCTGGTCCTGGGAAGCAGGCCCCGTACCGGTGTCTTCATGCAGCATAGGCTCCGGCTTTTACTGCAGAATGAATAAGTCCCTAGAATAGCAATCATCATCGGAGACTGGACTGGCAGCCGCAGCTGACGCCACCAAGCTCGACCATCAACCATCGGCAAGGGTGCGCTCTGGGTTCATCGACGGCAGGCTATTAAAGCTAACAGCACTGTCAAGCAAAACCGTCAAGCAAAGCTGCCAAGCAGAACTGCCCAGGTGCCATCAACTCAGACCCCACGGGTAGATCCACTATAATTTGCTTGCCAGGAGAAGCCAAGCATAACAATGCCAGATTTACAAACCAATTAAGCAGGGCAGCAACAGCCAAACGCCCAGCCTGGCTTGGCTCAGCTTGAATTAGATTAGATTAGATTAGATTAGATTAGATTAGATTAGATTAGATTAGATTGCCAAAACTACGCCCCAAGGGAATCGCCCCTGAGCAGCTCGATTAAAGCAGCTTCCACTAGGCTGGGGTCCAGATGGATTGGCTCAAGGCCTGGGCCCTCGTAAAGCAAATCTCGCAGTAGTTCTGGGGCTACGGAGGGCTGCTCTGAACGAAATAAATCCAAACGCCCATATTGGGCAATACTATGAAAATAGGGTGGCGCGTAGCGAGGCTGGTGCAACTCCAGTACGCGAGTGCCAGGGGCGGCAAACACCAAATTGGCCAGGGCGCTGCCGTGGGCAGAGATCACCACAGAAGCTGTGGCCAACAAGTTAGCCTGCTCGAAAAGGGTTAATTGAGCGGGGTTAACCACCGTCAACTGCCAGCGCTCAGCAACTTGAGCCAGGGTTTCCCGCTCGCCCCACACAGGGCGTCGACCCTTGGCATCACCGCGCTGCAGCCAAAGTCTTGGCCCTCCAGGATTAGGCGGTATTAAGGAAGCATCGCCAAGTAAAAATCGTCGCAACCAGCGCTGAACCTTCGCCGTAGGCCAGCCGAAGGGTGAAGGGAAATCCGGCACAAGCAAACGGCTTGCCTGAATATGTGGATGTAAACGAGCATCAATTAGTCGCTCCGCAGGCAGCCCCAGCCTGTTTTGCAGCGCCTCAGCCACCAGGGCCCCATGGCCGCCGTTATGCCAAATCAGTAGTCGTGGCAGGTCTGGATCCGCAGCCAAAGCCTCCAGGGCCAGCCCCAGCCGCGGCAGATGCTCCAGCAACCAATGGTAGTAAGTTTCGGCGGATAGATCCGCGACGGCCAACACCGCAGCATCCAGCCGCAGCGGTGCACTGGCGGGAGCTGGCTCAGGATCAGCTGCGGGTTGATTACAGGAAAGCCAGGGTTGGGGATAGCGACGACAGAGATCCAAGATCGGTGCTCCGTCTGCAGAGGCCACCGCCACCGCATGGTTGCTCTGCCACAAGTTGGTCAATGGCGGACGTAACCAGGCCCGCCCCCAGGCCAGCTCCCGCACCGGTAGGGGGGCGTCGTCTTCAACCTTTAGTGTTGCTGGATCCACTAATGGGGCATGCCATCTCACCAGTCCAGCAGCGAGCGACTCGATAGGCCAATCGCTGAGATCGGCGTTGATGCAAGCGGAACATTGGGGGCCATGGCAACTGTCAAGCCGATGCCCTGGCCGCTCCCAGTAAGCCAAGCTGCTGGGTAGCTCTGGCAGGGGGGCTGCCAGGGGGGGCAGGCGAGAGGCCAGCTGCACCAAGCCGGCGGCCCCCGCCGGGGAGTTAACTCGCTGCAAGCGACTGAGAGCCAACAGCGACTGGCGATTAGGCCAGATCGCCACACTTTGCTCCAACCTGGCATAGGCCACCCGTCGGGCTTCAGGCCACACCAGTACGGCCCAAGTGAACAGCAGGGCGGCGAGCTCCATGCGTAGGGATTCACTGCCCTGCGATGGATCGTCTGGCTGCCAGCTGAGCAACTGTTCAATCCAGCTCAACAGCCGCTGGCGCAGGGGCCTCAAGGCATCAACCGGGGCTAGGCCCTGGCGCAAACGCTCAGGCCACCAGGGGGATTGACTCGGATGGGGGCCCAGCTGGGCGATCAGGTTGCTGCGCCAACGCACCAGTCCCTGGTTGGTGGCGGCCGCCAACACCTCCCGCCAGACACTTTCCGGCAGGGCGCCATCTTGATAGGGAAGGGGCCTGGAGCTGAACGTCCGCCGACACCAAATGGACTCCAAGCGAGTCCAGAGGGGATCTGTCATTAGCAAGGCTGCCTCCTCGCCGCGTCCCTCCGCCAGGGCACTGCGCTCCACGCTCTCCAGCAGATGCACCCAGGTGAGCGCCGGTGGCAAGGGCGACAGCCCCAGAGCTGTGGTCCAAAGCTCCTGGGCGCGATCGGGTTCACCGCCAGCCCAGGCCTGCCAGCCAAGCCATGCTCGCGTGGCATAGCGCACCTGAAAAGCCAAGGCGGCAGGGATGGCGTGCTCGTGGCTGCGGCTCAGATGTCGCTCGATCACATAGAGCAGCCCTCGGGCCTGGTTGCTTAACTGGCGACTGGCCCCAGCGGCATGAATGCGATAACCGCAGGCCAGCCGCTTTAGCCAGGCGCCCTCACCACCTGAGGCGGCAAGGCGGAGCAGCAGATCCACATCTTCCGCCTGGTCGAGCAGTGGATCAAAACCACCCAAACGCTCCAGTGCCGACCTTCTAAGCATCCAGGCACTGGGCAGTACAGCCTTGTGGCTAAGGGCCAATTCATGGCTAAACCCAGCCCCCTGCAACCAGGGGCGAACGTCTACCACAGGCAGTCCAGAAACACTGAGACGTTGCCAACCACAGAGGCAATGATCTAGGTGGGGAGCATCGATCAATAGGGCAGCCTGCTCCGCCAAACGGCCTGGATAGGCAAGATCATCGGCATCGAGAAAGGCCACCAGCTCGGCCGCAGCTGTGCGCCAGCCAAGGTTGCGGGCCGCTGACACACCACGACCAGCTGACTGGAGCAAACGCAGCTGCCAGGGGGCGCCCCGGGAGAGGTTGAGCACCAGGTCGCTGGAGCGATCGGTGGAGCCATCGTCCACGGCTATAAGCTCTAAATTCACCCCCTGCTGATCGCGCAGGGAAGCCAGGCAGTCCCCCAGCCAGGCAGTGGCATTCCGGAAGGGAACCACCACAGACACATATGGCAACATGAACAGAGGTGGCTGAACAACTGATCCCACCGCCCCATTGTCGTCTCCCCTGCGTACTGCGAAAATGCCACTCGACAGTTCCAGGCATGACCAGGCTTGGCA
>CANHSW010000203.1 GCA_947463165.1 Cyanobacteriota bacterium | reverse complement strand
GCCATCCAGCAGCGAGATCACGGCGGCATCAACCTGAGCCAAGGCTGGGAAAGGAGCAGGCCCTTATGGAGTGCCCCAGGTGTCTCAGGCGATGCCGGCCAACTAAAGCCGCCCCAGGGGGCAGGGCTCAGCTAATCGGGCAGCTAACAAGTCAGCCAACAAGTCAGCTAATAGGTCAGCCAACAGATCAGCTCACAGATCAGCTAACAGTGGCCATGTGACGGATCAGATCGATGCACTTGCAGCTGTATCCCCACTCGTTGTCATACCAAGCAACTAGCTTCACGAAGGTGTCGGTGAGGGCGATACCGGCATTGGCGTCAAACACCGAGGTGCAGCTTTCACCGAGGAAGTCGCTGGAGACCACCTCATCTTCCGTATAGCCCAAGATGCCGGCCATGGACCCCTCCGCCGCGGCCCGCATGGCCTGCTTAATCGCCGCGTAGCTGGCGGGATTGGCCAGATTCACGGTGAGATCCACCACCGAAACATCGGCGGTGGGCACGCGGAAGG
The DNA here is from genome assembly GCA_947463165.1 of Cyanobacteriota bacterium. GTDB lineage: Bacteria > Cyanobacteriota > Cyanobacteriia > PCC-6307 > Cyanobiaceae > UBA5018. Next base: position 4,312 of record CANHSW010000203.1, on the reverse strand, counting down.
CCATGCCGGTGAGCTTGCCGTTCAGTTCGGGAATCACCCGACCCACCGCCTTGGCCGCCCCGGTGGAGGAAGGGATGATGTTTTGGGCGGCGCCGCGGCCGCCGCGCCAGTCTTTTACGGAGGGGCCATCCACCGTCTTCTGGGTGGCGGTGGTGGCATGCACGGTGGTCATCAAACCGTTGACAATGCCAAAGTTGTCATTTACCACCTTGGCCATCGGCGCCAGGCAATTAGTTGTGCAGCTGGCATTTGAAACGATCGCTTCGCCGGCGTAACTGTTGTGGTTCACGCCCATCACAAACATCGGCGTGTCGTCTTTGGAAGGAGCCGACATCACCACGCGAGCGGCGCCGGCATTGATGTGGGCGCGAGCAGCAGTATCAGTGAGAAAAAATCCAGTACTTTCAAGCACATAATCCACGCCAATATCCCCCCAGGCCAGATTATTGGGATCCCGCTCAGCGCTAATGCGAATCGCCCTGCCATTCACCAGCAGCTGATTGTTTTCCACCTGCACCTGGCCCTGAAATCTGCCATGGGTGGAATCGTAGCGGAGCATATAGCTAAGATAATCAATATCGATCAAGTCATTAATTCCCACCACCTCCACATCATCCAGGGCCATGGCACGGCGAAAAGCGAGGCGACCGATGCGGCCAAAGCCGTTGATGCCGATGCGGATGGTCATGGGGGAGTGAGGCGGGGTGTAAATAGGCTAATGGCAGACCATAAGATGGCCCGGTGGAAATTGCAAAGGCGCCGTAACTAAGCTTCAATTGCAAAGGTGCCAAGGCTAAGCAGAGCCACTGCTAAGCAGAGCCACGGCGAAGCAATAATGGTAAATCTGTGATATCGGGCCAGTGATCGCAAGCCGGTTTGGATCAATAAGCGATGGCGGAGCCAGGATGGTCAAGGTTCCTCGTGGTCTGCCTCCAGCAGCAACTGCTGGAAGGCCGTGTACAGATCGCCGTGCTCGGCAGCGGTGCGGGGGTCGGGCTGACCCAGGCCGCTGGAACCCCGGCGGCGATCGCGGGAGGCTTGGCGGCCGGCTTTAGCCCCATTGGCTTTAGCGGTAATGGCGCCATTGGCAGGGGAGTTAGCACGGGCGGCTGGCTCCCCGGAGATCGGCCGTAGCGCCACCGCCTGCTGGCGGGCGAGCCGCTCCTGCTCCAGTTGGCGCAGGCGCTGCATCAGATGGGGCGGCACGCTGCCGTCGGCACTGGCTTGCATCAACTCTCGGAACAGGGCTTCCGGGTCCTGTTCCGTTTCCAGCCGGTGCAGCTTGGGCGCCGCGGCCTGTGGCCGCTCCGCTGCTGGTTTGGGCAGCGGCTGCGGCAGGATGCGGCCCAGCTGCTTAAGTCGCTCGAGACTGCGGGCGTCGAAGCTCATGTCAGGGGCAGTCCAGGGTGTCGCGGGTGTCGCGGCCGGTCACGGGGTTGGTGCCTGAGGCCACGGCGCAGAGAACCTTGAGGGCATCAGCGCGCAGGGGCACATTGGTGAAGTCGGCCCCAGTGATGCTCACATCGGTGAATTTAGTATTGAACGCAAAGGCGTCTTCCAGCACAGCATTGCTCAAATCGGTGCCGTTGAACACCGCTGAATCGAGGGTGGCGCCGCGCAGGTTGACGCTGCTCAAATTCGCCTCCTGCAGCTTGGCGCCAAACAGGCTTGCCTCCTGCAGGTCGGCGCCGGCGAAGTTGGCCTGGCGCAGGTTGGTGAGATTGAAGGTGGAGCCGCGCAGATCCTGGCCGGAGAAGTCGGCACCGATCAACACCTGCTTGGCAACATCCATCGCTGCCCAGCCCGGCTGGCCCAGCAGCAGGGCCCAACAGAGCAGCAGCAAGCAAACCAGGGATCGCAAAGGGGCCAGCACGGTGCGGTAACGGCTGTGGCAACCCTAGATAGGCAAGCTGCTGCTGATGCCCATGGCCAGAACTCAGCAACAGCGATCAGCCCTGGCCGGCGGCTGGGCCGAGCAGCGGGCGCTGCGCTTGCTGCGCAGTCGCGGCTGGCGGCTGCTGGATCGCAATTGGCGCTGCCGTTGGGGCGAATTGGATCTGGTGGTGCGCAAGCCAGGCCGCTTATTGGTGGTGGAGGTGAAAGGGCGCTGCAGCGGCCTGGATGGCTGGGGCACGGCCGCCCTGCAGCGGGGCAAACGGCGGCGCCTGGAGCGGGCCTGGAACTGCTGGCTGGCGGCCCATCCCGACCAGGCGGAATTGGCGGTGAGCCTGGTTTATGCCCTGGTGCCCCTGCCCCCCGCCCGGGGAGCGGTGCGTTGGATCTGGCCGATTGATTGATTGCCAAGAGCGAAGCGGGTATCAGTCTTTATCGCTTGAGCCCTGCTCTTCCCCGGATCCATCCGCCAGCTTCCCAGGGATTGCGCTTACCAATAACTTGTCTACCCGCTTGCCATCCATATCCACCACTTCAAAGCGATAACCTAACCATTCAAAGTGATCGGCCTCGCGGGGAATTCTCTCTAAGACATGCATTACAAAGCCAGCCAGTGTGTGATAGCGACCCTCCTTGTCAATGCCGAATATGTCCGTATCTACCAGCTCGGTAAAGGCATCCAAATCCAGGCTGCCGTCAATCAGCCAGGAGCCGTCTTCTCGGCCTACCACCAGTGGCTCATCATCGTCGTCAAGGGAAGGCAGGTCGCCAACAATTCCCTCCATCAGGTCGTTGAGGGTTACCAAGCCTTCCACGCCGCCAAATTCATCTGTGACCAGGGCAATGTGAATGCCAGTTCGCTTGAACTGTTCCAACACAGAAAGAGCCCTAGTGGATTCCGCCACAAAGAGCGGTGGCTGCATCAGATTTTCCAGGTCAATCAACTTGCCATTTAGTTTAGCTGAGAGTAAATTACGAACTCTCACCACCCCCAAACAGTCATCCAAACTGCCTCGACCAACGGGAAACCTGGAATGGGTGCTCTCCAACACCTCCTGCATACTTTGATCCAAAGGCTCCTCCAGATCAAGCCAGGATATATCGGTGCGAGGGGTCATCAGAGTTTTTATCGCCCGATCACCAAGCCGCAACACCCGCTGCATCATGTCGTGCTCCACCTCTTCAAATACGCCAGAATCAGCCCCCTGACGAATCATAGCTTTTATTTCATCTTCGGTGATATCTGGCTCTTCATTTATAGAAACACCCAAAAATTTAATTAAAGCATCAGTAGAAAGGCTCAATAGCTTTACCGCTGGTGCGCTAAATCTTGACAGCCAGCGCATCGAGGGCGCCATGGCACAGGCCAGCCTTTCAGGGCTGGCAAGGGCAATGCGCTTAGGAACCAGCTCGCCGATTACCAAGGATAAGTAGGTAATTGCTGCCACCACCAGGGTGAGGCTGAGCCCTTGGCTGTATGGAGCAAGCAGCGGTAGTCGATGCAGGAGCGGCTCCAGATGCTGGGCCACCGTGGCGCCGCCGACGGCACCGCTGAGGATGCCAATCAAAGTGATGCCAATTTGAACAGTAGAAAGAAATTCGTTGGGCGAATCAGCTAATTTTAAGGCAATTCTAGCCGAGCGCTTACCCTGATCCGAAAGTTGCTGAAGCCGGTGCTTCCGGGACGATACGATTGCGATCTCGGCACCAGAAAAGATGCCGTTAGCTATAAGCAGCACCAGAATGAATAGGATTTCTAGCGCCAAGAAGGGGTTCGTCTCCGGGAATTAAGGCCAATTTACAGGTAATCTCGCCGGTTGCCGATGCCTTGGTGTGTCGCTGCTCATCGTCCAGGCAGCTGAGCCAGGGCCTCACTGGAGCCCATCACCACGAGCAGCTCGCCGGCACCCAGCAGCCGCGAAGCCGGTGGGTTGACGGTGAGGTCGTTGTTGGGGCCTGCGGCCAGCACGCTCACCCGGTAGGTCTTGCGCAGGTTGAGCTCTCGCAGCGTCTGGCCCACAAAGGCCTGGGGCACCACGATTTCCTCGATGCTGTTGCGATCGTCGAGCCGCAGCCGTTCCAGCAAATTGGGGCGCACCAGCTCCAGCCCCAACCGCTGACCCTGCATCTTGGAGGGAAACACCACCCGGTCGGCGCCCACCCGCAGCAGCATCTTCTGGTGTAACTCGCTGGTGGCCCTGGCAATCAGCCATTTCACCTTGCTGCCCTGGGCATCCTTGCTGATCAAGGTGGCGGTGACACTGGCCTCAATCGGCTCCCGCATCGCCACCACCACAGTGCCCATATCGAAGACCCCCGCAGCTCTGAGGGCCTCCTCGTCGGTGCAGTCAACCACTCGGGCCTCGATCGCCGGCGCAATCAGGCGCAGATCATCGATGGCCCGCTGGTCCAAGTCAAT
>CANHSW010000202.1 GCA_947463165.1 Cyanobacteriota bacterium | reverse complement strand
GGGAACGGTCGCAGAGCAGGAGTGCAGGGCTAGAAAAATCGTCTTCCTACGGCAACCTGATGCCGATCGGCCCGCGCTGCCTCCGGCCGGCATGCCTGCGGCCAGCCCAGGGTAACCCAACAGCTTTAACCTAAATATGCCTATAAACAAAAAGCGGGCGGCGGGAATCGAACCCGCATCATCAGCTTGGAAGGCTGAGGTTTTACCACTAAACTACGCCCGCACCAGTACAAACATACGGCCTTGGTAGACCGACTTTGCCCGGCTGCCCGCAAGCTGCCCGCAACTCGAGCAGCTGAAGCATTATGACCTGCGTGCGACGGCCCTCACGGCCACCGAGGTTCCCATAGCCAGTCAGCCCCTAGTGGCAAGAGAGGTGCGAGACGCGGCGGATCTGCGGGGCAGAGGTCGCCAAAGGCTGCTCTGGGCCTACGGCCTGGGGGATGCCGGCACCGGCATGGCCGCCTCGCTGATCGGCTTCTACCTATTTATTTTTTACACATCAGCCGCCGGCCTGCCCTCCTGGATGGCGGGGCTGGTGTTGATGGTGGCGCGGCTCTGGGACGCCATCAACGACCCGATAGTGGGCTGGCTGAGCGACAAGACCAAGAGCAGCTGGGGCCCGAGACTGCCCTGGATCCTGGGCTGCGCCCTGCCCCTGGGCCTGGCGATGGCGGCGATCTGGTGGCTGCCCCCCGGCGGCCCCTGGCTGCGCTTCTCGGTGTTCCTGGCCATCGCGATGGTGGCCAACAGCCTTTACACCGGCGTCAACCTGCCCTACTCGGCCCTGGCGGCGGAACTAACCACCGATGTAGACCTGCGCACCAGGCTGAACACCTCCCGCTTCTCCGGCTCGATCATCGCCAGCCTGCTGGGCCTGGTGCTCGGGGCGCTGCTGCTGCAGGATCACCACGATCCCGGCAGCTACCTGCGTCTCGGCCTGCTCTCAGGGCTGGTGGTGAGCGCCGCCACCCTGCTGTGTGGCTGGGGCCTGGCACCGATCGCCCGCCACTGCCAGCGGCCCGAAAGCCATCCCGGCACCACCCGCCGCCTGCTGCGCCGAGTGGCGCAAAACCGCCGCTTCCTGATGGTGCTCGGGCTCTACCTGCTGCTCTGGTGCGCGCTGCAACTGATGCAGACCGCCGCCCTTATCTACCTGCCGGTGGTAATGCAACTGCCGGATAACTGGAGCAACTGGATCCTGCTGCCCTTCATGCTCAGCAGCCTCGGCGGCCTCTGGGTGTGGAATGCCGTTTCGCAAAGGCGCGGTCGGCTGCAGGCGCTGCACTGGGGCTCCGCCCTCTGGATCGGCGGCTGCTCTCTGGCATTGGTGCTGCCACCGCTGGATGGAGAGCTCTCACCGATCGGCTCGCTGGGCAATGGGCTGCGGCTGGTGCTGCTGCTGATCACGATCATCACCTCCGGCATCGGCGCCTCCTGCGCCTACTTGATTCCCTGGTCTTTGTTGCCCGATGCCATCGACGCAGACCCGGAGAAACCAGCTGGCCAATACAGCGCCTGGATGGTGCTGGCCCAAAAGATCTGCATCAGCCTGGCCCTGTTCTTCTTTGGCAACTTGATGAGCATCAGCGGCTATCAGGCGGCCCAGAACGCCCTGCAGCCCGCCAGCGCCCTGATCGCCATTCGCCTGTGCATGGGCCTGATCCCCGCCTTGCTGGTATTGCTGGGCCTGGTGTTGATGCGACGCTGGCCCCAGGGCAGCCCGCAGCGCCCCTAGCGGCCATGACCTCAGCCAACAGCCCCACAACCCGCAGACTGCCCAGACCGCCCCGGACGCCCCGCTGGCTGAATCGCCTGCTGGCCAGCGTCTTGATCGGCGGCCAGGCGGTAACCGCGATCGCCCGAGGTCGGGTGAGCTTCAACGACCTGATGCAGGAATTGCTGGAGGCGGGGCCCGGCAGCTTTTTGATCGTGGTGATCACCGCCCTGGCGGCGGGCACCGTCTTAAACATCCAAGTGGTGGCGGAGCTTTCCAAGCAGGGGGCCAGCTCCGCCGTGGGCGGCCTGCTGGCCCTGGGGCTGTCGCGGGAGATGTCACCGCTGCTCACCGCCACGCTGCTCACCGGCAAGGTCGCCACCGCCTACGCCGCCCAGCTGGGCACGATGAAAGTTACCGAGCAGATCGACGCGATCACCATGCTGCGCACCGACCCGGTGGACTACCTGGTGGTGCCGCGGCTATTGGCGATGGTGGTGATGGCGCCGGTGCAGTGTCTGCTGTTCTTTCTGGTGGGCATTTGGTCTGGGCAGTTGAGCAGCACCTGGCTTTACAACATCCCCCCCAGCGTCTTCTGGACCTCCGTGCGCACCTGGATGCAGGCGGATGATCTGCCCTCAATGTTATTTAAAGCCCTGGTGTTTGGTATTCAGATCGCCGTGATCTCCTGTGGCTGGGGTCTCACCACCCAGGGCGGCCCCAAGGAGGTGGGCAGCACCACCACCGGAGCGGTAGTTGTGATCCTGGTGACCGTGGCGCTGATGGATGCCCTACTAACCAAAGTTTTGTTTGGCTGAGCAGCCTTTGCCACCTTTATTGCCCAATGCCTATTTAGCCAAGCTCGCTTAACCCTGACCCCCCCATCACCGTGAACCCATGACCATGCCCCCATCCACCGATCCCTCCCCTGCCGCATCAGCGGCCTTGCCCTCAGGCCCCGGCTCTGGGGTGGTGCTGGCGCCGCGGCCCTGGGTGCCCCTGGGCACGCTGCTGTTGGGGCTTGTGAACCTGGCCTGGCTGCCCCTATGGAGCGGGGCCCTTTGGCTGGCGGGCGGCATAGCCCTGTTCGCCGCCTTCCTGCTGTTGCAGAGCGCCCTATTGAGGCTGGAGTTCACCGACGACTCGCTGCTGGTCTGGCGCCAGAACAAGCTGCTGCGTCAATTTAGCTATGGGGAGTGGCTCAGCTGGCGCCTGTTTTGGCGGCGGCTGCCGGTGCTGTTTTACTTCCGGGAACAGCGCAGCATCCACCTGTTGCCAATGCTGTTCGATGCCGACGCCCTGCGCCAACAACTCCAGCTCCACTTGAGCGGGCTGGAAAACGGCCAGGCCTCCCCCGGCGAGCTGCCCTGATCAAGCAATCCCTATCGATGCCGTCCCTATCGATGCCATGACCGACGTCTCGCCAGCAACCAGCGCCCCTGGAGCAGAGCCGATCACCCCTGGCGAGCCGCCAGCTGCCGCTCCAGCCAGCGCGGCGGCCGAAGCCAGCGGCCAGGCCCTGCTGGAGCTGGCCCTCAGCGAATTGAACCAGCGGCGGCAGGCCCTCGGCCAAGAGATCGCCCAGCTGGAGGCCCGCCGCGACCAACTGGCCCAGGAGATCAGCGGCAGCTTCGCGGGGCAATCTGATGCGGTCGCCCGGCGCGTTAAGGGGTTCCAGGAGTATCTGGTGGGGGCGCTGCAGGATCTGGCCCTGGCCGCTGAACAGATGCAGCTGGTGCCCCAGACCCTGCTGGTGCAGCCCTCGCCCCTGGATCAGCTGGCCAGCGAGCCGCCGGCCCCTGCAGCTGCCGCTGAACCGCTGGCCGCCGGCCTGTTCGCCGCCGATGCCCCCCTGATTCGCCAGCGCCTCGGCGAGATGCAGGGCCAACCAGATTTTTATGCCGATCCCTGGCGCCTGCGCCGCAGCCTGGAAGCCAGGGGCGGCCAGCAGCTGGAGGATTGGTTCTTGGGCCAGGGGGGCCGCGGTGCCCAGCCCAGCGCCGGCAGCCGCAATCGCAATGTGCTGCTGGCCGCCGCGGCCGTCGCCCTGCTGGCGGAGCTCTACGGCGATCGCTTCCAAACCCTGGTGCTGGCCAGCCAGCCGGAACGGCTGGGCGAGTGGCGGCGGGGCCTGCAGGATTGCCTGGGGCTGGGCCGGGAAGACTTTGGCCCCAGCGGCGGCATCGTGCTCTTCGAGCGCCCCGATGCCCTGATCGAACGGGCCGACCGGCTGGAGGAGCGCGGTGAACTGCCCTTCATCCTGGTGGACGCCGCCGAACAGGTGGTGGACGTGCCGATCCTGCAGTTCCCGCTCTGGCTGGCCTTCGCCGCCAGCCCGGGCGAATTGAGCCAAGAAGAGGCCTACGACTGATCCGATGAACTCCCTTTCACCCCTGATCACGCTTCTCGCCGGCTACCTGCTCGGCTCCTTCCCCAGCGGTTACCTGGCGGGCCGCTGGTTGATGGGCGTCGACATTCGCCAGCAGGGCTCCGGCTCCACTGGGGCCACCAATGTGCTGCGGGTGGTGGGCAAGGGCCCCGCCCTGGTGGTGTTCCTGCTCGATGTGGGCAAGGGCGCCGCGGCGGTTCTGCTAGCCAAGGCGCTGCTCTACCAGGCCGGCCAAACCCCCTGGACCGACAGCGGCGTGGTGGCGGCGGGCCTGGCGGCCCTGGCCGGCCACATCTGGCCGATCTGGCTGGGCTGGAAGGGCGGCAAGGCGGTGGCCACCGGCCTGGGCATGCTGCTGGGGCTCACCTGGAGCGTGGGCCTGGCCTGCTTCGGGATCTTCCTGGCGGTGCTCAGCGCCAGCCGCATCGTGTCGCTGTCCAGCACCGTGGCGGCCATCTCCCTGCCCCTGCTGATGCTCGGCTGGTTCGCCAGCAATGGCATGGGTCTGCGCTGGCCCTATCTCGCCCTGGCGCTGCTCACCTCAGCCCTGGTGATCTGGCGGCACCGCAGCAATCTCGAACGCCTGCTGGCCGGCACCGAACCGAAACTGGGCCAGCCCAAGAGCTAGCCAGTAAGCCGATCAGGCCAGCTCGCGACTGCGCTCGGCGGCGGCCAGCACCGCCTCGATCAGGGCCGAGCGCAGACCGAGCCGCTCCAGCTG
>CANHSW010000201.1 GCA_947463165.1 Cyanobacteriota bacterium | reverse complement strand
TGGCGAGCGCATCCCCCTGCAGGTGCTCAACAGTGGCTACGTGCAGCGGGGCGTCAGCCGCTACACCGCCGATTGGGGGCCGAGCTATCGAGCCCTGAGCGACAACGAGACGGGCCTGCTGCTGCGCTCGGGCCGGGCGCTGGCCCGCCTGGAGGCCCCCCAGATGGCCATGGGGGTGCCCCTGGCCGAGGGCGACAGCCTGCTGGTGGCCCGGGCGGGCGCCAACCTGCCCTGGACTGGCGGCGAGGCGGTGGCGATTGCCAGCCTCAGCAGCGAGCCGCTACTGGGCCTGGCCCCTTCGGTGCTCGGCGGCGGCCCCCTGCTGCTGGAGCAGGGGCGCCTGGTGCTCAACGGCACGGCCGAGGGCTTTAGCGGCGCCTTTCTCAGCCAGGGGGCACCGCGCACGGTGGTGGCCAGCGATGGCACCCTGCTGTGGCTGATCACCCTGGAGGGCAGCGAGGATGCCGGGCCCACCCTTGCCCAGACCGCTCAGCTGCTGCAGCAGCTGGGACTGCGCGATGCCCTCAACCTGGACGGCGGCAGTTCCACCGGCCTGGTGATGGGCGGCACCATGCCGGTGATGGGTCGCGGCGTCGTCGGCGCCGTGCATCACGGCCTGGGCCTGGTGCCCTGAACAGGCCCAAGCAGTTGGCAGGCTCGCAGGCCTAAACCCCCAAAGGCCTGCCAAACTGCCTCAACCAGTTCTGATCAAGCGGTAATGCTGAATCGAGCCGGCTTGCTAGTTCGGGCTTTCTAGATCGGGCCAGTCGGATCTGCCCCGCCTGATCCGCCAGCCAGCTGCCCTTAGTTCCTTGCCTCGCCCTGCCATGCCTAAGGCTCCAGGCCTGCGAATCAGCGTCACCGCGGCGGCGGAACTGGGCCGTCAGGCGGCCGTAGCCGGCACCCCCGGGATGATGCATCTCGACCTGGTCGCCGGCGGTTGCGAGGCCTGGACGCTGCGGCTAAGGCCGGGCCACCTGGCCGGTACGCCGGTGGGTCGCGCCGACGGCATCACCCTTTATGCCCCCGCCGAACAACTGCAGCTGCTCGGCGGGGTGGCCCTCGACTACCGGGGCGATCTCACCGGTGGTGGCTTTGTGGTGCGGCCGGGCGAGGGGATCCGCTGCTGTGCCTGTGGCACCGCCTTCAGCCCCCGCACCACTGGACGAGACGCAGGCAGGGAAATGGGCCGCTAGGCAGATGGCCGGCAGCCAGCTGGCAGAGAGCTGGCAGGGATGCTGGCCGATAGGCAGAGGGCTGGCCGGCAAGCCGGCGAATCGGTAGGCAGAGGGCTGGCCGGGAATCTGGCCGGCACTCTGGCGGTGAGGCTGGCCGAGAGATGGCCCTGCAGATGGCGGGCCGGCGACCCAGTAACGTGGCGGATTGTGGAAATCGGTCGGGCGTCCGACCAATATTCTCCGACCAGATCCCGGCCCTCGATGCCCACTATTCAGCAGCTGATCCGAACCGAACGGCAGCGCCTCACCCGCAAGACCAAGTCCCCGGCCCTGCGTGCCTGCCCCGAGCGGCGTGGCGTCTGCACCCGCGTCTACACCTCCACGCCGAAGAAGCCCAACTCGGCGCTGCGCAAGGTGGCCCGCGTGCGCCTCACCTCCGGTTTTGAGGTGACCGCCTACATCCCCGGCATCGGCCACAACCTGCAGGAGCACTCCGTGGTGCTCATCCGTGGCGGCCGGGTCAAAGACCTGCCTGGCGTTCGGTACCACATCATCCGCGGAACCCTCGACACAGCCGGCGTGAAGGATCGGCGCCAGTCTCGCTCCAAGTACGGAGCCAAGACACCCAAGAGTTGATCCGTAGCCGGAACGAGCCCTGCCTTCCTGGCCACCAGCGTTCCTGACACCAGCTACGGCTCCGGCGTCACTCAGCAGCCCAGCCCAGCGCCACTTAGCGGCGGCCCTGCCCAACGGGCCTGCTCAGTGACACTGTCAGCCTGGCTCCTTAATCCCCCAGCCCCCTCCACTGCCCTCCGTCCATGTCTCGCCGCAACGCTGCCGAGAAGCGTCCCGTCCTTCCCGACCCCCAGTTCAACAGCCGTCTGGCCTCGATGATCGTGGCCCGGTTGATGAAGCACGGCAAGAAGTCCACCGCCCAGCGGATCCTTTCCGACGCCTTCAACCTGATCAACGAGCGCACCGGCAACGATCCGCTCGAACTGTTTGAGACGGCCGTGCGCAACGCCACGCCGTTGGTGGAGGTGCGGGCCCGTCGGGTGGGCGGCGCCACCTACCAGGTGCCCATGGAGGTGCGTCAAGAGCGGGGTACCGCCATGGCCCTGCGCTGGCTGGTGAACTTCTCGCGGGCCCGCAACGGCCGCAGCATGGCCCAGAAATTGGCCGGTGAACTGATGGATGCCGCCAATGAGGCCGGCAGCGCCGTGCGCAAGCGCGAGGAGACCCACAAGATGGCCGAAGCCAACAAGGCTTTCGCCCACTACCGCTACTGATCTAGCGCTGAGGTCGGTCGGAGCTGCGGGCAGCTCCGAGCCTATGGATCGGGACCTGGCTTGCCGATCTGTAGAGTAATGCCCAATTTTTATAGACCCCTTCGGAGACATCCCCCGTGGCTCGCGCCTTTCCTCTGGAACGCGTCAGAAATATCGGTATCGCCGCCCACATCGACGCGGGCAAGACAACCACCACCGAAAGGATTCTTTTCTATTCGGGTGTGGTGCACAAGATGGGCGAGGTGCATGATGGCGCCGCCGTTACCGACTGGATGGCCCAGGAGCGGGAGCGGGGCATCACCATTACTGCGGCCGCCATTTCCACCAGCTGGAAAGACCACCGCATCAATATCATTGACACCCCCGGCCACGTGGACTTCACCATTGAGGTGGAGCGCTCGATGCGGGTGCTGGATGGCGTGATCGCCGTCTTCTGTGCCGTGGGCGGCGTGCAGCCCCAGTCGGAAACCGTCTGGCGCCAAGCCGACCGCTACAAGGTGCCGCGGATGGTGTTCGTCAACAAGATGGACCGTACCGGCGCCGATTTCCTCAAGGTATACGCCCAAATCAAGGATCGGCTGAGGGCTAATGCGGCGCCAATCCAGTTGCCCATCGGCGCAGAAGGCGAGCTGAGCGGTATTATTGATTTGGTTAAAAACAAGGCCTTCGTCTATAAGGACGATCTGGGCAAGGACATCGAAGAGACAGAAGTGCCCGCCGCCATGGCGGATGAGGTGGCCAAATGGCGCACCAAATTAATGGAATCCGTAGCGGAAACCGACGAAGAACTACTGGATATTTTCTTTGAAACTGGTGAACTAGATGAAGAGCAGCTGCGCAAAGGTATTCGCTTGGGCGTGCTCAAGCACGGTCTAGTGCCGATCCTTTGCGGCTCTGCCTTCAAGAACAAGGGCGTGCAGCTGCTGCTGGATGCGGTGGTTGATTATCTGCCCGCACCGGTGGATGTGCCGCCGATCCAGGGCCTGCTGCCCGATGGCAGCGAAGCCGTGCGGCCCGCCGACGACAGCGCTCCCTTCAGCGCCCTGGCCTTCAAGGTGATGGCCGATCCCTTCGGCAAGCTCACCTTCGTGCGCATCTACTCCGGTGTGCTGCAGAAGGGCAGCTACGTGCTCAATGCCACCAAGGACAAGAAGGAGCGTATCTCCCGTCTGATCCTGCTCAAGGCCGATGATCGCGAAGAAGTGGACGAGCTGCGCGCCGGCGACCTGGGCGCCGTGCTCGGTCTCAAGGACACCACCACCGGTGACACCCTCTGCGTTGATAGCTCACCGATCATCCTGGAGTCGCTGTACATCCCCGAACCGGTGATTTCGGTGGCCGTGGAGCCCAAGACCAAGGGGGATATGGAAAAACTTTCCAAAGCCCTGCAGTCCCTGTCGGAGGAAGATCCCACCTTCCGTGTCCGCACCGATCCGGAAACCAATCAAACCGTGATCGCCGGCATGGGCGAACTCCACCTGGAAATCCTGGTGGACCGCATGTTGCGGGAATTCAAGGTGGAGGCCAACATCGGTGCACCCCAGGTGTCTTACCGCGAAACCATTCGCGGCAGCGCCAAAGGTGAGGGCAGATTCGCCCGTCAAACCGGTGGCAAGGGCCAGTATGGCCATGTGGTGATCGAAATGGAACCCGGCGAACCCGGTTCCGGGTTCGTCTTCGCCAACAAGATTGTTGGTGGTATCGTGCCCAAGGAATATATCGGGCCCGCCGAAGCCGGCATGAAGGAAACCTGTCAATCAGGCGTGATTGCTGGTTTCCCGATGATCGACGTGAAGGTATCCATGGTCGATGGCTCCTATCACGACGTCGACTCTTCTGAGATGGCGTTCAAGATTGCCGGCTCCATGGCCTTCAAAGACGGCGTCAAGAAGTGCAAGCCTGTACTGCTTGAGCCGATGATGAAGGTGGAGGTGGAGGTACCCGAAGATTTCCTCGGTTCAATCATCGGTGACCTCTCCTCCCGCCGCGGCCAGATTGAAGGGCAATCCGTCGATGACGGCCAGTCCAAAGTCCAGTCCAAGGTGCCTTTGGCCGAGATGTTCGGCTACGCCACCCAGCTCCGATCCATGACCCAGGGTCGGGGTATCTTCTCGATGGAGTTCAGCCACTACGAGGAAGTTCCTCGCAGCGTTGCCGAGGCCATCATCTCCAAGAATCAGGGCAACTCCTGATCCTTTTATACCCAACTTCACCCACCCCGGTTCTTTTTAATCATGGCTCGCGAGAAGTTCGAAAGGAAAAAGCCCCACGTCAACATTGGCACCATCGGCCACGTTGACCACGGCAAAACTACCCTCACTGCCGCCATCACCAAGGTGTTGGCTGCTAAGTACGGCGGTAAGGCCTTCGCT
>CANHSW010000200.1 GCA_947463165.1 Cyanobacteriota bacterium | reverse complement strand
TGACCACCACCCACAGCTATACCGGTGACCAGCGCATTCTCGATGCCAGTCACCGTGACCTGCGCCGCGCCCGCGCCGCTGCGGTAAACATTGTTCCCACCAGCACCGGTGCCGCCACCGCCGTAGCCCTGGTTTACCCTCCCATGAAGGGCAAGCTCAATGGCATCGCCCTGCGGGTGCCTACCCCCAATGTTTCCGTGGTAGACATGGTGCTCGAAGTGAGCCGCCCCACCACTAAAGAAGAGGTGAATGCCATTTTAAAAGCCGCCTCTGAAAACGGCATGAAGGGCATCATCAAATACTCCGATCTTCCCCTGGTTTCCACCGACCACGCCGGCACGGATGAATCGACAATCGTTGATTCCGATCTCACCCTGGTGATGGATGGCAACATGGTGAAGGTAATCTCTTGGTATGACAACGAGTGGGGCTACAGCCAGCGCGTGGTCGACCTGGCTGAAGTGGTGGCTCGTAACTGGAAGTAAGCCCTTGCGGGCCATTGTTTTGTTTGGTCAATAGCTTTTGCTTGACCAATAAATTTTGCTAGGCTAATGGTTTTTATGGGCCCATCGTTTTTTGGGCCCATTTTTATGTGATTTTTTATGTGCCTATGGTTTTTGGGCCTATATTTTTATAGCTATATTTTTTATAGCTATGGTTTTTAGGGATATCGTTTTTTAGGGATATGGCTTTGGTCATGGCTATTTCGGCCCTGTCCATGCCAATTAATGCCCGCGATTCCACGCATTTAGCAATGGCTCTGGCTTGGCTCAGTTGAGTGTGGATTGGCTCAGTTGAAGTGGCTGAAGCCCTTGCTTGCCAGGGATTGGCCGTCGCTCCAGAGCAGCTCGCCACCCCTGGCGGCCACCAGGGAGCCGATGATCTGGCTGCCGGCCAGCTGGGTTGCCAGGGCCTCTGCCCAGGCCGGTGCCAGGGCCAGCACCAGCTCGAAATCCTCGCCGCCGCCGAGGCACCAGTCCTGGGCTTCGCTGAGCTGGGCCATGGCGGCGGCCAGGGGCAGTGCCCCTCGCTGCAGCCTGGCGCCGCAGCCGCTGGCCGCCGCCAGGGCCGCCAGGGCCGCCACCAGGCCGTCACTGCTGTCACAGCCGGCCACCCGCCAGGGGCAGCCAGCTGGCCGGCTGGCCGCCAGGGCCTCCAGGGCATCAAAGCGGGGGTTCGGCCGGCGGTGGGCCTTGATCGCGGCGGCGGCCAGCTCGCTGCCCACTAGATCCGCCAGGTTGGGTTTACCTGGTTTGCCGCCAGGGCCGCCGCTGCCCTGCTGCAGTAGGGCTAGCCCCAGGCGGCTGAGGCCGTGGGGGCCGGTGCTCAGCAGCAGATCTCCAGGCCGGCCGTCGCTGCGGCGAATCGGCCCGGCGCTGCTGGTGCGGCCTGTTCCAGTTTGGTGGCCCCTTGACGGGCCTTGGCCGCTGTCCAGGCGCCCTAGGGCGGTGATCGCCAGCAGCCGTTGGACGCCGGTGCTGCAGTCGCCCCCCAGCAACACGCCCCCGTAGCATTCCAGCGCTGCCGTCAAACCTTCATATACCCCCTCCACCCAGCTCCAGGGGGTGGTAGGCGGCGCCACCAGGCCCACCGTGAGGCCCAGCACCTCGCGGCAGCCCATGGCCGCCAGGTCGGAGAGGTTGGCGGCGGCGGCCCGCCAGCCCACGTCCGCCGGCCCGGTGGTGAGATCGCTGAAATGCACCCCATCCACCAGCACGTCGGTATTCACCACCAGTTCGCCGCCAGGCCAGGGCTGCAGCAGGGCGGCGTCGTCCTGGAATTGACCGGGGGGCGCGAAGCGCCCGAGGCGGCGAATCAGCTCCCATTCCCCCAGCTCCGCCAGGGTGGGAGAGGCGGGAAGCTCTGGCATTACGAAATGGCGGGCATCAGCCGTGGGGCACCAGGTGCTCCGCCCCATCGATCAGCTTGGCGCTGACGATGCCGTCGTCGACACCCAGCTGCTCCAGCACATCAAAGCCCTGCACCACATAGCCGAAGGCGGCATAGCGGCCATCCACCAGGTTGAGCCCGGCGGGGGTGAGTTCGGCTTCATAGAGGAAGAAGAAGAACTGGGAGGAGCCGTCGTCTAATTGTTCATCGGAATGGGCCCAGCCCAGGGTGCCCAGGGTGGCGAAGGGCAGGCTTGGTGTGGCCTTGAACAGGCCCAGATCTTCGAAGGTTTGGTTGTAATAGGGGGCAGCTTGGCCTGGCACCTTGATTTCCAGCGGCACCCGGCGCTCAGTGGAGCTGCCAGCGGGGGTGTAACCCACCGCCGGGCCCACTGGGTCGCCGGTCTGGAGCACGTAGAAGTCTTCCGCCCGGGTGAAGGGCAGCTTGTCGTAGAAGCCCCGCTGCACTAGGTCCACGAAGGCGCCGGCGGTGAGCGGTGCGTTGTAGCCATCCACCACGGCGATCAATTCCCCCTTGGTGGTGTTCAGCTGCACCGTGGCCCGCCCCAGCAGTCGCGGCAATGCATCAAATTCTGATGGGATCTGGAACGGGAAGTCGCCCACCAGCAAATCTTCCGCCTGGCCAATGGTGTCCAGGGCCTGGCGGCGGGCGGCCAGGAATTCATCGCGCTGCTGGCCGGCGGTGGCAGTGGCCAGGGTTTGTAGTTGCTCGTTGAGTTGGGCCAGCAGCGGTTCGATTTGGCCCTGCTGTTCGGCCGGGAAGCTGGCCAGCAGGGCTGTCCGCCGGGTGGCCAGCTGAGACTGCACCCGTTGCACCGAGCTGGCCAGGGCATTCCAGCGCTTGGCCCGCAGGTCGTCGCCGGTGGCCTCCAGGCGATGCTGCAGGCCCTGGAGCTCGGGGGCCTTGATCGGCAGGGCGTTGCGCAGGATCGCCGCCGGATCGGTGACGGCATTGCCCTGGGGCAGGGCCGCCCAGGCGCCGGGGGCGGCCATAAACAGGGCCAGCAGCAGCCCTACCGCAGCCAGCAGGCGGCTCGACAGCAGGCGGCTGGCCAGCGGGCGGCTGGATAGCGGTCCGCCTGGGCCGGTTAGCTGCGGCTCTTTTCGGTTCATGGCAAGTTGCTTCAAGGCAAGTCGCATTGCTCGATCCAGCCTGTGCAGCGCCATGGTGCGACCACGCTCTTCGGCCGGATGATGCCACAGCTGATCCCGCCTGGTGGCCATGCCCCGGGAGCGCCGCCTGTAGCCAGCTCTACAATCCCCCGCGACCCCGATCCGCCGGAATGATCTCCAGCAACGACTTTCGTACCGGCACCTCGATCATGCTGGATGGGCAGGTCTGGCGAGTCGTGGAGTTCCTGCACGTCAAGCCCGGCAAGGGTTCAGCTTTTGTGCGCACCAAGCTGAAGGCGGTGCAGAGCGGCAACGTGGTGGAAAAGACCTTCCGCGCTGGCGAGACGGTGCCCCAGGCCGTGCTCGAGAAGAGCACCCTGCAGCACACCTTCAAGGAGCTGGACGACTACGTGTTCATGGACATGGCCAGCTACGAGGAAACTCGTCTCACCGGCAAGCAGATCGGCGAGAGTCGCAAGTATCTGAAAGAGGGCATGGAGGTGAGTGTGGTGTCTTGTAACGGCAAGCCCCTGGAGGTGGAATTGCCCAACTCCGTGGTGCTGCAGGTGATCCAGACGGATCCGGGCGTTAAGGGCGACACCGCCACCGGTGGCACCAAGCCGGCGATCGTTGAAACCGGTGCCCAGGTGATGGTGCCCCTGTTCATCACGATCGGCGAAAAGATCAAAATTGATACCCGTAACGATAGCTATCTCGGCCGGGAGAACTGATAGCCATGCAACTTGATCACGATCAGCTGCATAAGCTGCTCGCTCTTTTGGGTGAGAGCGATATTCAAGAGCTCAAGCTGGAGGGCGATGATTTTCGCCTTGAGGTGCGTCGCAACCTGCCAGGGGTGGCTCCAGCGGTGGCCATGGTTCAGGCGCCGCCCGTTGGCCTGAGCGCCGCCGCGGCCCCGGCTCCCCAGCCCCTCGCTGCCGCCCCTTCGCTGCCGCCCCCCCAGGCCGCCAGCTCCCGCACCGACCTGCTGGAGATCACGGCGCCGATGGTGGCCACCTTTTATCGCAGTCCAAGCCCCGGTGATCCGCCGTTTGTGGAGGTGGGCAGTCGCATTGCGGTTGGCCAGCCGGTGTGCATCCTTGAGGCGATGAAGTTGATGAATGAGCTGGAATCGGAGTTAGCCGGTGAGGTGGTTGAGATCTTGGTGGAAAATGGCACACCTGTGGAGTACGGCCAAGTGCTCGTGCGCCTGCGGCCGCTCTAAAGTTTTTGCTGGTTAATCCACTTCCTGGCTGGGGTTTCGCCTATCCCAGGCTCCAGGCGGTCTCCAGGGCGGCGGCCATGCTTTCTGCCCTGGCCAGGCCGCGGCCGGCTATGTCAAAGCCGGTGCCGTGGTCTGGAGAGGTGCGCAGGAAGGGCAGCCCCAGGCTGGTGTTCACGGCGGCATCGAAGGCCAGCAGCTTCACCGGGATCAAACCCTGGTCGTGATACAGGGCCAGGTAGCCATCGGCGCCGCTGCGGCCTGGCTGAGCGCCGCCCCGCCAGGCCGCAGCGGCGCTCAGCCAGCAGGTATCTGGCGGCAGGGGGCCCTGCAGCTGAACGGCGGGATGGCGGCTCTGCCAGCTGTGCAGGCTGGCCTCTAACCAGTCGACTTCTTCGCGGCCGAGCTGGCCACCCTCGCCGGCATGGGGATTTAACCCGGCCACGACCAGCTGTGGAGTTGCGGTAAACCGGAGGCAAAAATCCAGCAGCACCGTCAGCTTGCGCTCCAGTAACGGGCCATTGAGGCTCTGGGGCACCGCCGCCAATGGGATGTGGCTGGTGGCTAACAGGGTGTTCAGGCGCCAGCCGCCACCGGG
>CANHSW010000199.1 GCA_947463165.1 Cyanobacteriota bacterium | reverse complement strand
TGGTCGGTCTTGTCGATGTAAAAGCCGCTCAACTGGCCTTTGGGGTTGAGCATCAGGAATAGATCTTGCCTGCCAGCAGCGGTAACGACCGCGGCCTCCACCGTTGTGGTTTGCAGGCCGCTCTGAACGCTGAGCAGTTTCCAGCTCAGCAAGCGGGCGCGTTTAGCCATGGTGGCAGCCACCATGGCTGGGCTACTTACCTGCTGCAACTCAGGCGCGAACTGGCCAAAGCGGGCATTGGCATCTCGATTCCGCTCGGCCTCGAGGATCTCGTTGGCGGCGGCACGGGCCTGGTCAACGCTCAGGGCCGGCTGGCTGGTGAGCGGCGCAGCCCCACCCGCCTGAGCGAGCGGATTTGGCTGGGCACGCACCGGCAGCAAGCAGGGGCCCGCCAGGCTGGCGCCCGCCAGAGCCAAAAGGGTGGCCAGAGCAAAGGCCTTATCGGCGGGGCGCTGCATTGGCTGGGCGGAAACTGTTGGCTCAGTTTGCCCCAGGTGCCCCTGGGCTGATCGGCACCAACCGCAGCCTGGCCTGGGCCAACTCCAGCCAAATAGTGATGGTTCGGTGGCTGCTGCTGCTACCGCCCAGGGGCAGGCTGCCGTCGCCGGGATTGACCGAAATTTGAGGCCAGGCCGCCCCCGCCAGCGACAGGCGCAGGGCCTCACCCGCTTCCAGCCGAGCGGCCAGGGGCTGCAGGTTCAACCGCAGGCGGGGGGCGGACTGATCGGGGCCGGCCTGGCCGTAGACGCGCAAGAACCCCGTAGCCAACTGGCTTACCCGCTGGCCATCGCCGCTGACCACCGCCAGGGCGGCGGCGAGATCGAAGCTGGCTTGATCGGCGCCCACCGTCAGCAGCAGTTCCGGTTGGCCCACCAGGGCCAGGCTCTCCGCCAGGGGGGAGCTGGTGAAGCAGACCACATCACAGCGGCCATCGAGGTCGGCCCGATCACAGGGCCCCGCATCGAGCCCCAGGTGGCCGCCCCGACCGGGCACCGGCCGCCAGGGGTCATGCACAAATTCCACCCGCCCATGGCCCTGGCCGCCGGGCAACAGCTGGCCCTCGTCGGCGCGGACGGCGGCCAGGCCGCCGCTGGCCAGTCCCCAGCACTGCCCCTCAGGCCCGCCCCCCCCGGCAGAGGGCTGCTCGGCGAAGGGCTCCCGCAGCCAGCTGCCGCTGCTCTGGCACTGCACAGCAACCGCCACCGCAAGGGTTGACTCGCTGGCCAGCTCCAGGGGCAAGTCGCTAGCCAGCTGCACGCTTTGCCCCGGGCCGAAAGCTTGTGGAGGGCGCTCAGCTTGCAGATGGCGGCGGAAGAAGGCCAGTTGCAATTCATCGATGCCGCCGCGCCAATCGAGATGGGTCCAGGCGCCGATGCGCAGCAGGGGCTGTCCACCGGCGGCTAAGCAGCGGCGCCAGAGATCCAGCACGCCCCTCAGATGGGGGTCGTACCAGCCGCCGATCAACAAGATCGGCTGGCGCAGCAGCGCCAGGGAGATCGGATGCCGCCGCCAGCCCAACTCCTCAGCCGGATCCCTTTGCAGCCAGCCCAGGGCCATGCCCCGGGGATCGTGCTGGGCCAGCAGGGCCATCCCCTCCCTCAGGAAGGCCTGGCTTTCGAGGCTGCGGCGGATCTGGCTCCAGGCCTGTTCATCCCCGCGTCTGCGGCACTGCAGCGCCGCCAGTTGCAAACCCCAAGCCAAGCCCAGGGCCCACCAGTGGGCACCCCCCTCGCTCGCCCAGTGATCGCGTTCACTCGGCCCGGCCATGGCCGGGGCCAGGCAATCCGGCAGGGCGGTGGGATCGCTCTCGGCGGCGGCATTGAGCAGCTGGCTGAGGCCCTGATAAGAAAAGCCATAACTGCCCAGCCGGCCATTGGCCCAGGCCAGACCCCGGGCCCAGCGCACCGCCTCGGCGCCATCGGCCGCCTCCTGGTCAAAGCCACCGAAATGGCCTTCCGAATCCCCCTGGCCGCGCACGTCCTGCACCACCACCACAAATCCCTGGGCCGCGTACCAGCTGGGGTGGGCGTAGGTGATCGTCGAAGCGATCGCCCGGCCGTAGGGCTGGCGCATCAGCAGCACGGGCCAGCGGCCATCCCCCAGGGGTCGCCACAGCCGACTGGCCAGACGGGTGCCGTCGCCACAGGTCATCCAGAGGTCCTGCTGGCAGACGGGCATGGCGGCGGGCGTCACTCGATCACAGGCGATCGGCTCCAAACGGATTCAGCGCTGATCCGGGTTCAGCGCACATCAGGGCAGTGCAGACCCACCACATATGTGGTGAGCACCTCAGCATCCATGGGCGAAAGATTTTGCTCCCGCGCCACCATCGACACCGCCTGGGGTGAATTGGAAGCCACCCCCTGGGCATTGAGCTGGCGCAGCTGAGCACACAGGGCCTTGGCCCGGGCCGGATTGGCCTTCACCGATTCCAATAAAGCCGACTGGGCTGCCCCGGGACCGGCCCAGAGGGCGAGGCTGGCGGCCACGAGAGCGAAAATGCGCAGGACGGGCACCATCTGGTTAACCCGAAAGATTTATCTATTCCAGTCAGCTGCAGGCGAGCACTGCGGGGCGTTGGGGTCAGTTCGAGGAGCGACCGGAACCCTGCCTCGCCCGCTGAATCCAGCGCCGCAGGGTGGCCAGTTCCACCATCGGCATGGCCTCGCCGGTAAGGCTGCGCTGTAGTCGGCCGATGGAGCGATGCAGTTGATGGGGATCGGCGGCGGCCAAACCCCTGGGGTCGGCAATACCCGCGTAGAGCAGCAGGGCCGCCTCGGCGGGCTCCAGGGCCACGGCCACCACCAGGCGGGCCTGACCGCGCAGCTTGATCAAACCCGCCTCACTGGCTCCGCCCGGGCGGCTCAGCTGGCGCAGCTGGGCATCGCTGAGGCGGGCCAGCTGCGGCCAGTGCAAGATTCCGGCCGCTTCCAGCTGGCTTTGTTCCCGCTGCAGGTGACGGGGCAGGCGCCCAAGGCTCAAGGGATCAGCCTCACCTCGCCGGTGAACAGATTGCGCTTTGCCTCGGCCAGCACCACCGGACGGCTGATGCCAGCTCCAGCGGATTCCACCCGCCGCAGGCGCACCGTCACCTCCCCATCGGTAGAGGAGCGGCCACTGCCGCGCAGGTTGCGGGCCACCTGCTCCACGCTGGGGCCGGCGGCGTCGGGGGAAAGGGAGTCCGGTGCGGCCGCAATCACCAAGTCGGCGCCGTTGTCGAACACCACCGGCACGCCGATGGCGCCGGGCACGACCACCCGGGGGGTGTAGCTGATCGCAAAGGCCGCGCAGGAGAGCGCCAGCAGGGTGGTGAAGCTGGTGATCCCCACCAGCCGGAAGCGGAAGCCCCACCGGGCCCAAAACCCCACCACCATCAAGAGGGCCAGCAGACCGCTGGCGATGCCCAGCCAGCGGGCGGCCAGAAGCAGGATCGGATCAGCGGCCAGGGCCATCGGGCGAGGGGAGCCAAGTCAACGCACCTATATTCGGCCCCACGACTGCGGCGGTAGGCCCTCGGCAATGGCGTTCTCGCCCCAGCAAGGGCCAGGGGATGGGTCGAAACCCGATCGAGACCAGTCTGGTGCGGGCCCAACTGCTGCCCCCTTAGCTGCTTGCAGCGAACCCGCCCCCCGCCCGGCGCGTTGGCGTCGCACCCTGGGGTTATCAGCCCTGGGTATCGGCCTGGTGGCCATGGGCCTCGGCAGCGCCGAAATGATCCTGCGCCGGGTCTACGACTCGCTGAAACCAAGCCTGGAACGGCAGCTGGGCGAGCTGCTCGGCCATCCGCTGCAGTTGGGTGCAATGCGCGGCATCGGCTGGTACGGCATCGGCTGGCATGGCATCGGTTGGCTCGGCGTGGAGCTGGGGCCATCGCGACTGCTGCCCGTTGCCGCCGATCGCTCCAGTGTCAGGGCCCAGGGGCTCAGCGTCAGCCTTGACCCCTGGGCCAGCCTGCGCCAGCGAGAAGCCGTGCTGCAGCTGGATTTGAGCGGGGTGGAGGCAAACCTCCAGCGCAATCGCAATGGCCAGTACTGGGTGTTGGGGCCGACCAAGCCGGCAGCTAAGCAGCCGCGGCTGGCCCTGCGGATGCGGCTGCTGCAACCGGCTCGGCTGCGGCTTGAACCCGCCGGCCTCCGCGCCCGGGTGAGCGCTGAGCTGGCCCTGCAGCCGCGGCGCCACAGCCTGCAACTGCAGGGGCGGCTGCAGCCCAGCCAAGGCGGCAGCATCTGGCTGCAGCTCGCCGGCGAATGGAATAAGCAGCGCTGGACCGCCAAGCTGCGGGGCGAACGCTTGCCACTGGCACCACTGCGGCCCGCATTGAAGCTGCCTGGCAGCCTCGGCGGCCAGGCCCAGGGGGTACTGGAATTGAGCTTGGCCAAGAACAGGGTTGGTTGCCAGGGGGGGCTGCGGCTGAGCGATCTGCACTGGCAAGCGGGCACCACGGAGCCCTTGCGGGCGTCCGCCATCAACCTCAGCTGCAGAGACCAGCAGTTGCAGCTCCAGGCACCGAGTTGGCAATACGACAGCTGGCGCGGCAGCCTCGCTTTGACGGCCCATCCCCAGCCAGCAGCTGCGGGCCTGGCCATGCGCTGGACGGGGCGCCTGGAAGCCCGCCAGGCCACCGACCGCTCCCAGCCCCTGCGCTTGAGCGCCAGCGGCCTGTGGAGCGGCCGCCAGCTGCGCCACTTAAAGCTGCAAGCCCGCAAGCCAGGATTGCGGCTTGAGGCCAGCGGCAGCCTGGGGGATCGGCTCGATCTCAGCAGTCGCTTTCAAATCCAACCCGCGGCCCTGGGCCTCAAACCCGCCCCGCCAGACTGGTTGCTGCGGCCGGCGCTCAGCGGCA
>CANHSW010000198.1 GCA_947463165.1 Cyanobacteriota bacterium | reverse complement strand
GGCGTAACGAGTATGTTTACTTTGGTTCCTGGGCCAGTGAGCCTGGATGAAGCGATGGGGCAGGGTAAGCGAATGCTCGCCGATACAACCGAGCGAGTGTTGCGATTGCTGGTCTCCGCCCACCCAAAAGCCATTTAGCTAGCCACAAATCTCCGCCACAACTCCAGCCCCGACCCTGGAGTTGCCAACAGCCTCCAACGGCACTTTCCGGCCATTTAATGCAAGCGCAAGCTTAACTTGCGATCCATTAACGCAGTAAAATTCACGGCGCAAACAGCGCTTGTACGCCAACAGGGGCGAAGCAAGCGATGTTCCGACATGGGCCTGCACACCAATTCACCCGCCAGCCAGCCAGCCCATAAGTGCGTAAGTTTTCAAGTTTATCAATTTGTCAATTGATTTAATGATTTATATTGCCATTGGCGCTTGTTAGCTGACTGTGCTCTAGACTTTCTTAGTTGGCTGGGCCCTAGACTTTAATGGATATCCCATGCGCTCGCACAGGTGCCGCAGGGCACGCCGGGTGACTGCATCGCTTAGCTCGCCCTGGATTTCGTTGGGGATCGGTCGCCTTGATCGTGGCGCTATTGCATTATCTTTTCTGCCGCTATCTCCGCTTAGCTGAATTTCCGCGAAATTATCGATAATCCTGGGATCGTAACCTAGGCGCAGTTCTTCACCAATCAGCTCTAGGAACCAGGCCGGTTCCCGACAGAAATCCTCGTAATAAAGCCAGGATTTATGCTCATAATGATTAAGAAATTGATCGTATCGTTGGCAATAGCTCAGCAGGCTGGGGGGGTGCAGTTGGCTCTGCCAGCCGGCATGGCAGAGGCCCAGCCACGAATCTAGCGGGTGACGTAGAGTTACCACCGAGAAAACCCTAGATGATTGCGGTAGTTGACTAAGCAGAGTGGGCTGCTTTACCCAGCTCGTCCCAACGCAGTAGTCACTATGGCTGTGGTCTCTTAGTAGTAGATCGCAGTGTGTTTCTCGACACCAATCGATCAACAGTGATAATTGATCGTCAAACTCTCTGCGCCGCCACGGTTCTGGCAAGGGTGTTGAGCAGCGTTGCTCCAATAGAGCTACAGGATGACTAGGGTTGAATTTTTGGGAGTTGCGATTTATTGGGTTAATTTCGCTGATCAGCATCACCTGCGGTAGTGCCGCCAGGCATTTACTGATTACGGTGCCGCCAGTGCAGGCAAAGTGATGAATCGTGCGAAGTGTTGGTCCGTACCCGGCCGCTGCTTCCTGCAGGCTCAATTGGTGTAGGTGGGCTCGTCTTTGGAGCTGGATAGCTGCCCTTTCTAGGCCAGCTGCCTGTAGTTCTTGCAGTAGTAAATCCAGCCAGCCCAGGACAGTACTGCCCCGCTGGCGACTGGCTGTCTTTGGCTGGAGCGTGGCCAGTTCCAGTTGTTCCTGGCGGGCCTGCATCAGGCTGGGGCCAAGCTGGTCGGCGCCCGGGAGGCATTCCAGATCGCAGTCTGGGGCCATGGCTGACAGCAGCAGTTGCAGCGATTGTTTTGCCTGAAATGGCCAGCCCAGTAACCAGGAGCTGCGGGAGTCTGTGATCACGGCAAAGGCTGCATCAGAAGGACAGACTATCGATGGGAATCCCCTGCTGAATCTGTTCTATGAAGCGATGAAATGGAGGGCGATCGACGGCCATGCAGGTGGTCATTAATTTAGCGAATAGGCTTGGCACCGGCACTGGCTCAGTCCGCAGACTAGGATAAAGCAGAAAGGGAGGTCGTTCGTCGTCGTGACTAACCTTAGAAAGATAACGCTCGGCATTTTGGCTGATCACTAGTTGAGGCCTAAAACCTAACACAATTTCATCATGGACATAGCGACTACGACAGAATAGCACCATTCCAAAGATGCGCGTCATCATGGGAACCAGGCCCCGGGCAAGGCTATCGCCAAAGACCAAAGCTCTAGGGCTATTGCCGACAAGACTGGGATTGACGAAAATATCGCAAATACCATCATTGGCAGTAACTAATTGATTGTTGAAGCGCGTGATTGGCCGAGGTGGCAAAAACGAGATCCTTGTCTCTTTGCGAGGCGGATCCAGCTTGGAGCCCAAATCACCACTCCAAACCCCCTGCTTGATGATATTCTTCATTACCCATGGGCGTAACACAGCTAGATCGATCGACGAGCTTAGCGCTTGACTGGGGCAATTGCCCCCAATACCAGCGCTCCCAGGGCTGGTTGAATTAACAGAACTTACCGCGACAGCTTCTAGATTATTTCCAGCTTTTGAGGGGTTACCCCTACCGGAAACACCTCCAAGTACCTGACATGCTTTGTTTGCATTACCGGCAAAAGGCTCCTGTCTTATCGCTAATTCAAGGATGGCTTCCAGGCAGCAAAGAAAGCCCAGCGGCGTGCAGTGACTGTCAACCCGCGAATACACTTGTTGGGGTTCACACCTCAGGGCATCTAGCGGATAACTGAAGTGGGGGGAAATATTCTTGTATACGGCCAGGCCAATGGCCTGCTTATAGCGCTTTAGAATGGGAGTTCCGATGGCAATAGGGAAATTTTCTCTTAGTACGAAGGCCTTATCAGGCGACACTAGGTGCACGTAGGCCGCCCCAATTTGCCGGCAGAGTGCCTGGCGCCGCTGCAGGTTTCCCCAGAAATTGTCAATAGAGCTGGCGTCTGGTTCGATCTCTCCCTTGAGAAAGGCCAGGGGTCGATGGGGGCCACCAGTGAGGAAAAGGTAATCATCGCTACCTTCGGTTACCATTGGATGATCGCTCACTTCTGAAGTTGAGGTGGATGCCTTTTGCCAGACAGATTGGACTATCCTACCGTCATCACCAACCCGGGCGGGAGGCACTGGTCTGGATTTTAGCGTTGATTATATGGGTAATTTGCCTCCCAGGGCACTGTAGGGACTACATGGCAATACCTGCCGAGCAGGCAGCCCAGGCTGATTTCCGCCTACCTGCCATCGCCGTTGGCACGCGGCTGCAGCGCTTCTCAAAATTCGCCGAGAAGTCTGCGGCTGCATATTTGACCGTCTGCCATATCCCCACGAGAATACAGCCCTAGGAGAATATAGTCATAGAAGAACTTTCGGCCAGACCAGCCAATCCTGATCTCCTCTTGCATAAATCGAGCCACAAAACCAGCTGAGATGCATTGGCATTCATGATCCGAGCAGCCGAGAATTTATACGAACCGCACCAGCTGCATCTGGAACTTGCCGGGGCCGCCAGGCTTCTGCATAGCAGTACTGCTGGCACAGCTCCAGCTTGGCTTGGCCCTAGTCCAGCTGCTACTGCTTCCACTGGCTCACCTGGATCGGCTCGCAATGCAAGCTGGGCGGCATTGGGCAAGCCCACCTGCGTGATCAACCTCAGTTTTTACCTAGCTAAGTTTTTCGGATTGTTGGGGCCTTTCAGGCTTCGCGAAGTTGTTTCATGGCCTGGATTCGTTGGTTGGCGTTGAAGAATAGGCGCGCTGCTGTGGGCGCTTTATAGCCGGGAAGCTCCAGATTTTGTCCTAGCCAGTGGGGTAGGTCTTGGGCCCTAACCAAGCGCATGCCGGCGGGGGCGGGCTGGTCGGCTAACTGGGGCGCCAGCCAGTTGGCGATTGCCTGGCTTAGGGGCACTTCCCGGGTGGCGTCCCAGCGGCTATAAGCCTCCCCTCGCAGCACGGTGCGACATGCCTGCTCCAGGGCGGCTCCGATCGCCGGGTGGCGCGGGCGGGCCGCCAGCAGGGGCAGCTGCAGTTGACCGAGTGCGTCTGATACCACCACCAAGCCGGCTCCACCGCCCAGCAGCAGATCAAGGGGCTGGAGAGTCAAGCTGCGAGGTTCCAGCACCACGCCGCCATAGCGCCAGATCAGGGCCATGGCCATCAGGTCGCCACGGCTGATGTGATCGTTGATGCAGGAGGCTGCTGCCTGCACCAATTTGGGTAGATCAGCCCACTGATTGTCGGCGGTGGTGGCGGTGGCCTGGCGCGTATCAAATAGCCAACCTGGATTGATTAGCCGGCAGTGCTGCTGGAGATCCTGTTCGCTGCTGGGGCGGCTGTCGCCTGGTGCCTTGAGCAGCCACAGGCGCCGGGGAATCAGCCCTTCCGGATCTGGTTGATTGGGCTTTGTGATCGGCCCTAGGGGCTTGGCCAGGGCCCGGATCAGGGCGAAGGAGGTGACCGTGGGACCGCCATTGCTGAGGTGCAACTTCGCCAAGCTGGCTGCACTGGCCTCCTCTCCCAGCTTGACCAGCTCCTCGGCTAGGGCGGCGTCGGACCCCAGCTCCAGGCGCCATTGCCGCAGCGGTTCGGCGCCGACACGCTTTAGCTGATCTTTATCTTCGCTGGCTGCCAATAGCTCGCGTATGCGCTTGAGGTGCGTTTCGGCACCGCGCAGGTCGGCCGTGGCTAGGGCAATCCGATGGGCCAAGGTTAGGGACTGTTCGCGGCGGCTAACCAGCTCTAGGCCTGGGCTATCGGCATCGATCGTCGAGGCCAATTGCCGCGCCTTTTGCAGTTGGCCGCGCCCTAATGCCAGGCGCATGGCGGTATAACTGCGCTCGCGTCGGGCTGGGGCATTGCTGGCGTCCATGGCGGAGACGGCCTGATCCGCCTCGGCTGCCCCTAGCACCACCAGTGTCTCCAGGCGCTGATCCCGCCAGCGCTGCAGCTGCTCGGCACTGACCTGATCAGGCTGCTCATCGCTGAGCTGCAGCAGCTGATCCAGGCAGGCCAACACGCGCGGTTGATCCCGATAGCTGCGCGCCAGTTCCAGTTGGCGCTGCTCTAACTCCAGGGGCTGCAGCCCTGGGGGTAGGGGCCTCTGGGCCAGCACTAGAGCTGCTTGGGGCAGCT
>CANHSW010000197.1 GCA_947463165.1 Cyanobacteriota bacterium | reverse complement strand
GCAAGCACTGCCCAAGCAAGCCCAGCATCCGCAAGCCCTGCCCCAGCAAGCGCAGCACAGCCAGAGGCTTGCGGGCTTGGCCCCCATCCGCCGCGCAGCGCCTATCTGCACATCCCGTTCTGCCATCGGCGCTGCTTCTATTGCGATTTCCCAGTGGTGCCCCTGGGGGATCGGGCCGGGTCCGCCGCCGGTGAGCCTGGCGCCGCCTCGATCGAGGCCTATCTGGCCCTGCTCCAGCGGGAGATCGCCGCCAGTGATGCCGGCCCACCCCTGGCCACCATCTACTTCGGCGGCGGCACCCCCTCGCTGCTCGCTCCCGCCCAGCTGTTGGCGCTGATCGAGGCCCTGGAGCGTCGCTTCGGGATCGCCGCCGGCGCCGAAATCACCCTGGAACTGGATCCAGCCAGTTTTGACCGCCAACGGCTGGCGGCCTATCTGCGGGCCGGGGTGAATCGGGTGAGCCTGGGGGGCCAGAACTTCGATGATCAGGTGCTCGCCTCCCTGGGGCGACGACATCGCCGCCAGGATCTGATCGAGGCGGCCAGCTGGCTGGCCCAGGCCCAGGCCCGGGGGGAGCTGCGGAGCTGGAGCCTGGACCTGATCCAGGCGCTGCCGGGCCAGCAGCTGGAACACTGGCGCTCCCAGTTGCTGCAGGCGACGGACCTGCAGCCCCCCCATCTCTCCATCTACGACCTGACGATTGAGCCGGGCACCGTGTTCGCCCGCCGCTTGGAGCGCGGTCAACTGCAACTGCCCGATGGCGACCTGGCCGCCGACCTGATGGAGCTCACCCAGGCCCTGTTGAGTGGCGCTGGCTACGGCCACTACGAAATCTCCAACTACGCCCTGCCGGGGCACGCCTCCCGCCATAACCGCGTGTACTGGAGTGGAGCCGGCTGGTGGGGTTTTGGCATGGGGGCCACGGCGGCGCCCTGGGGGGTGCGCCAGGCCCGACCTCGCACCCGGGAGCTCTATGGCCGCTGGTTGGCGGCTCAACAGCAGTCCGCCTCCAGCGAGCTGCCCCCGGGGCGGCAGGGCATGCCCCTCGATGAACGGTTGCTGGTGGGCCTGCGGCGGCGGGAGGGGGTGCATCTGCCGCGACTGCTGGCGGAAGCGGGCCTGGAGCCGGAGCGGCTGGGGGAGTTGGCCCAACTGCTGGAGCCGTTCACCGCTCAGGGGCTGCTGCTGCTGGAAGGCAGCCGCTGGCGGCTTAGCGATCCCCAGGGCCTGGCCCTCAGCAATGCGGTGCTGCGCCCGCTGCTGGCCTGGTGGGAAGAGATTGCTCAGCGATCCAGCGCCGCAGCGTTTCCACCCCCAGCTGCCTCCCCGGCAGCAGGGCGGGGCTGAAGGGCGGTTGGCGCGGGGTTAGGCCGAGCAGGTCGGCCGTTACCCGCACCTGGCCGTCGCAATCGGGCCCGGCGCCGATGCCGATCACCGGCAGCTGCAGCTCCCGTTGCAGCCGCGCGGCCAGCTGCTCGGGCAGATGTTCAAGCACCAGGGCAAAACAGCCGGCGCTCTGCAGGGCCTGGGCCTGGCGCGAGAGCTTTTCCTGGCTGGCCGGGTCGGTGCCCTGGCGCCGATAGCCCAGGCGATGCACCGACTGGGGGGTGAGGCCGATGTGGCCCATCACCGGGATGCCGCTGCGCACCAGTCGATCGATCACGGCGAGGGTTTCCGGCTCGGCCCCCTCCAGCTTCACCGCCGCCGCTGGCGTTTCCTTAAGCACCCGCCCGGCGGCAGCCACGGCGTCATCGGCGCTGCACTGGTAGCTCAAGAAGGGCAGGTCGCAGATCAGCAGCGGCTGCTGCTCCAGGGGGGCCACGGCCGCCAGACCCCTGCCCACGGCCCGACAGTGGTGGAGCATCTCGTCGAGGGTCACCGGCAAGGTGGTGGCGTAGCCGAGCACCACCATCGCCAGGGAGTCGCCCACCAGCACCACCTCAGCGCCCGCCTCGGCCACCACCGCCGCCGAGAGGGCGTCCCAGGCGGTGAGCACGGCAAACGGCAGTCCCGCCTGCTTGCGCTTGGCCAGATCCGCAGGGCGCAGGGGCACAGGCCGCCAACCACAAACGGTATTGCTAGCATCCAAACGACTCGGACCCATGCGGCACCGACGCCCAAACCTGGTCAGGACCGGAAGGCAGCAGCCACACGGGATGCTCGACGCAGGCGTGGACTCCGGGTCACCCCCATTCCCTTCGTTAAGCGCTGGAGAAATTCAAGCCATTCCACCAGGGCATCCAGCAAAGGCATCCCATAGGCCTTGACCAAACAATCAAGTGATAAAAATATCTGAAAGTAGCTCGATAAATTGTCCATCTAGCCCCCCTCGAGCTAGGGCAGCTCTGAATAACCGAGCAAAGCCCAATGGAGCCCTGATGCCGCAATGGCTCTCAGCTGGCTGGGGCGGCGAAATCGCCGTTGTTGATCCCACCTGGACTCACGAGTTGGCCGAAATCTCCAGTGGGCACCTCCCGCCAAATCAATAAGCAGCCCGCCCCAAGAGCAATCCAGCCTAAGAGTAGCTGGGCTCCTGGCCTGGCTTCCATTTAATGTTGCAGCCGATGCTGGGTTTTTGATCCGCGAAAACCGGCTGGTCCAGCAGGGCCGCATCAATGGCATTGCGCAAATCCGATCCGGTGACGGGCCTACCATTGCCGGGCCTACTATCATCAAGCTGCCCGCGATACACGAGCCGGCGATTACTGTTAAATAGGAAAAAATCCGGCGTACAAGCAGCGGT
This sequence comes from Cyanobacteriota bacterium, assembly GCA_947463165.1. GTDB lineage: Bacteria > Cyanobacteriota > Cyanobacteriia > PCC-6307 > Cyanobiaceae > UBA5018. Next base: position 2,128 of record CANHSW010000197.1, on the reverse strand, counting down.
GAATGCCCAGGCAACCTGCTGGCTTTCGTCATAAAGCAATGGGAACTTGAACTGAAGCTGCTTGGCCATTGAACCCAGGGATTCCGGGCAATCATCCGAATACTTAGCCGCGTCATTGGAGCTGATAGCCACAATGCCCAGGCCACTATTGAAATAGTCTTTACCCAGCAGAGCCAAGTGGTCTTGAATATGCTTTACATACGGACAGTGCTGACACAAAAACATCACGAGCAACGCTTTTTTATCACAAAAGCTATGCAGTGAGATCTGTTCGCCGGTGGTCACTTCTGTGAGCTGGAAATCCGGGGCTTTCGTGCCCAGAGCAAGCATTGTTGAGGCCGTCAATGCCATGAAGGATGCCTGGGGCAAGGGAGGTGCGATCTATTATCTCCGTATAAACCAATAAACCAGCTTGCCTGCCTGAACTAGCCACTCGCGGGGTGAGCAGGAGGGCGAGGCAGTGGCAGTAGGCACCGGGCTAGTAAGCGCAAAGGCTAATAGGCGCAAAGGTCACTAGACGAGTAAAAAATTCAGTAATTTTTCCGCTCTAATTATTAGCTATCAAAGCTCCGCTTATTCCTGTCGATTACCTTGCCGATTAAGCAAAAATGGTGGGATCATCGCCCCCTTGTCTTCGCCGGAATCGCCCAAATTGGCACGGGGGGCGAAGGGGCTGGTACTGATGCTGGCAGGCCGCTGGCTGCGATAGGAGGCGCCGCTGTCGAAGCCCGTGGCGATCACGGTGACGTGGATCTCGCCCTCCAGGCTCTCGTCCACAACGGCACCCACGATGATGTTGGCGTCCGGATCCACCACATCGAAGATCACCTCAGAGGCGGTGGTCATGTCTTCGAGGGTCATGTCCTTACCTCCGCTGATATTGATCACGCAGCCCTTGGCCCCGTCGATGCGGGCCGATTCCAGCAGGGGACTGCTCATGGCCGCTTGGGCCGCTTCACTGGCCCGCGAGCGGCCGGAGCCCACGCCAATGCCGAGCAGAGCGGTGCCCGCCTGGGCCATCACCGAGCGCACATCGGCAAAGTCGACATTGACCAGGCCTGGCTTGGTGATGATGTCGGAGATGCCCTGGACGCCCATGCGCAGCACGTCATCGGCGGCGCGGAAAGCATCGTTGAGGGCCACGCCAGTAATGGACTCCCGCAGCCGATCGTTGGGGATCACGATCAGGGTGTCCACATGTTCCGCCAGGCGGGCAATGCCCTCCTCCGCCTGGCGCTGGCGCTTGCGGCCTTCAAAACCGAAGGGCTTGGTGACGATCCCCACGGTGAGGGCCCCCACCTCCTTGGCCACCTCGGCCAGGATCGGTGCCGCTCCGGTGCCGGTGCCGCCGCCCATGCCGGCGGCGATGAAAACGAGGTCGGCACCTTGCAGGGATTCCTGCAGTTCGCTGCGGGATTCCTCAGCGGCCTTCTGGCCGATCACAGGGTTGCCGCCGGCGCCGAGACCCCGGGTGAGTTTCTGACCCAATTGGATGCGCAGCTGGGCCGAGGACTGCAGCAGGGCCTGGGCATCGGTGTTAAGCACCCGGTAGCCGACCCCCTGCAGGTCGGAGGCGATCATGCGATTAACGGCATTGCTGCCGCCGCCGCCCACGCCGATCACCTCGATGCGCGCCGTCTGGCTGGGCACGATGCCATTGCTGAAAGCTGATTCGGCTAGCTGCGCCATCGGAGCATCGTGACCGTTGAGCGTGGGCTGCATTATGTCGTCGTGGGTCTTAACAGATCTTGGCGGTGCCCCATGATTGCACCTTTACTCTTCCTGGGCAACAGGAGGTGTCATTATCTGGACAACTGCCTGGTTGGACAAACCTAAGCCAACAAAATGCTAGCTGGATCAATCCAGGTTGAGGCCCGGCTCAGCCCAGGGTCTCATTAGGCGGAAACGAATCTTTTGGACCGGGGTGCTGAGTCCCGTTCCGGCGCAAAGCACTCAATTCAGCATAGCTGCATTAATCTAGCCTACGGCTGGCCGGCAAAAACCGACCCTTCATCGGTGGTGGCTGGCCAATGCAGGCGCGGACTTGATCGCCGCTGCCATGAGATGCAATCAAACTTGAGCCGAGTTGCAGCCATTCTCGGCAGCTCGGCCGAGCTGTTCTCGGGGG
>CANHSW010000196.1 GCA_947463165.1 Cyanobacteriota bacterium | reverse complement strand
CCTGCTGGTGCTGAACCACGGCATCAATGTGCATGGCCCGCGCAGTCTTGGGGCCACCGAGTTGTCCCTGGAGGTAAATGCCCTGAGCAGCTGGCGGCTGCTGGAGCTGTTCGCCCAGCAGAGCGGCGGGCGGCCAGCCCAGCGGCGGCGCCCGGAGCTGTGGGTGAACACCTCGGAGGCCGAAATCGAGCCGGCCTTCAGCCCGCTCTATGAGATCAGCAAAAGGCTGCTGGGCCAGCTACTGAGCCTGCGAGCCCTGGATTTAGGCAAGCAGCTGTGCATCCGCCGGCTGGTGCTGGGACCCTTTCGCTCGGCACTCAACCCGGTGGGCCTGATGGACGCCGACTTCGTGGCGGGTCAAATCCTGTGGCAAGCATCCCTGGGCCTGAAACTGATCCTGGTGAGCCCCAATCCCCTGGTCTACGCATTGATGCCCATGACCCTGCTTGGCCGCTGGCTGTACGCCCGACTACTCACCAAAGCAGATAGCTGATTCAGTCCAACAACTGATGCGACCCATCGGCTGACATCGCCGGCCATTTAGATACCACTGCCGACTTAAACACGCGACCATTGAAAATAAGCGGCCGGCTTGGGATAAGCGGCTGGCTTGAGGCAAGCGGCCACCTTAAAAGTCGCGATCGGTTTGGAAGTCGCAGCTGGCTTAGAAGTCGCGATCGGTGAGGATCTCGCAGCCGTCGCTGGTGACGGCGATCGTGTGCTCCCACTGGGCGGAGAAGCCGCCATCGACCGTGACCACGGTCCAGCGATCGGCGAGGGTGCGACAGGCCTTGCTGCCGGAATTGAGAATTGGCTCCACCGCCAGGGTCATGCCGGCCCGCAGCTTGATGTTGGGCAGGTCGCGGGTGCGGAAGTTGAACACCGAGGGCTCTTCGTGCAGGTTGCGGCCAACGCCGTGGCCCGTGTAGTCCTCCACCACCGCGAAGCCATGGGCCTCCACATGGTCTTGAACGGCGCCGGCGATGTCGAGCAGGCTGTTGCCGGCCTTGATCTGGCGCAGGCCCTGCATGAGCGATTCCTGGGCCACTTTGGCCAGCTGGCGAGCCGACTCCGGGGTTTGCTCACCGACGCAGATGGTGATGCAGCTGTCGCCGTGATAGCCGTCGAAATAGGCGCCGGTATCCACCTTGAGCAGGTCGCCGGCCTGAATCAGCCGCTTGTCGCTGGGGATGCCATGCACCACCTCGTTATTGATCGAAGCGCAGATGCTGGCCGGGAAGCCGTGGTAGCCCTTGAAACTGGGCACAGCCCCGAGCTCCCGGATGCGGCGCTCGGCGTAGCGATCCAGATCGCCGGTGCTCATCCCCGGCGCCGCCAGCTGCTCGATCTCCCGCAGCACAGTGGCAACGATGCGACTGGCGCGGCGCATGATCTCCAGCTCGCGGGCCGACTTGATCTCCACGCCGCGACGCCCCTTCTGAATTCGGGGTCCGAGCTCCAGAACGGCGCTTTTGTTGGCCGTTAGGCCCCCCTTGCCGGCCTGGCGCTCGTCTTTGCCAGGGCGGGCGCCCTTGCTGTTGGCCAGCAGGTCGGCGAACAGATTCATAGGAAACGCACCGGCCGCTGGGCTTCAAGTAATCAATACATTCTTAGAGGATCTCGTGGTGCCATGGCGATTCCCAACTCCCTGTTGGTCTCGCTGCGCCGCGCCCATGGCGGCCTGGCACCCCTGGTGGCGCTGCCCCTGGCGATCACCGTGCTCAGCGGCACCGGTTACCGACTGTTGCGGGATTGGGGCGGCCTGGATCGGGACCAGGCCCATTGGCTGATGGCGCTGCACGAGGGCGAGTGGCTGCGCCCCTGGTTCGGAGCCCATGGCGAAACCCTCTACGTGGCCCTGAATGGCGCCGGACTGCTCTGGATGCTGGCCAGCGGCGCGGGGATGGCCCTGGATCGACTGAAGCGCCAATGGGGAAGGGGCGGCAGGGAGGGGGGTGGTTGAGCCGGTACACTGGTGGTTTGGCCGGACACGCGAGAACCCAGGTGATGGCAGCGGACAGCACAGACGAAAACACAGGCAGCGCCAGCGCCGCTGAAACCACCAGCTCTCCCGAGCCTGCAAGCGGCGCTTCTGCCAGCAAAGGCAAGCTCAAGGGCCGCGAGCTGATCCTCGCCTTCGAGGCGGAGCAGCTGAAGAGCGACCTGCCCCAGATCTATGTAGGCGACACTGTCAAAGTGGGCGTACTGATCCGCGAGGGCAGCAAAGAGCGCGTACAGCCCTACGAAGGGGTGGTGATCGCCAAGCGCCACGGCGGTCTCAACGAGACCATCACCGTGCGCCGCATCTTCCAAGGTGTCGGCGTGGAGCGGGTGTTCATGCTTCACAGCCCCCAGGTGGCTTCTGTGAAGGTTGAGCGACGCGGTAAAGTGCGTCGGGCGAAGCTCTTCTATCTGCGTGACCGCGTGGGTAAAGCCACACGGGTGAAGCAACGCTTCGATCGCTGAGGCGCAAGCTTCTAATTTTATGGGGACATCGGCCCTGCGCCGTTAGTTCAGTTGGTAGAACGCAGGTCTCCAAAACCTGATGCCGGGGGTTCAAGTCCTCCACGGCGCGTTCGATGTCCCCCCTTGTTGTTTCCTGGTTCCGAAGATGGAGTTGGATCTGCAACCTGGTGACGTGGTCAAGGTGCTCGAATCCGCTGCTCTAGGTTGGGTTCGCGCACGGGTTATCCGCGTCAAATCAGGCGGTCGCGTTGTCGTGCAAAGCGACCAAGGTCGTGAATTCACAGCCCGGGGCAATCAGGTGCGCCTGATCGAACCGGCCGGTTTTCGGCCTTGATCCGCTGGCGAGCTCGATCACAACCAAGACACCTCGCCCAGGGGTTCAAGAGTTGACGATCGGGCCCGCCATCGTGGATACTTTTGAGGTCGTCGGTGTGGTTGGCAACAACTTCCCTACGAGCCTTAAAAACGAAGCTTCAAAATGAAGTTTCACCTCGGACGATTAATTCACCAGCACCAGGTGGTTGATTTACGAGCATCGGTTGATTAATTCACCGATAGTAGCCTAAATGGCAAGGTAGCCTCACTGGCTTCTTGGGACTGTAGTTCAATCGGTTAGAGCACCGCCCTGTCACGGCGGAAGTTGCGGGTTCGAGCCCCGTCAGTCCCGTTTTTTCAATCTAAGAATGGTCGAGGTTACTGCAGTACCTGAGGTAACTGCGATCCCCTCAGCCCCACGGCCGATTCGCGTCCGCCTGGCCCCCAGCCCCACCGGCAGCCTCCACATCGGCACGGCCCGCACGGCGGTTTTCAACTGGCTGTTCGCCCGTCACAACGGTGGCCAGTTCCTGCTGCGCATAGAAGACACCGATCGGGAGCGCAGCCAGCAGCAATTCACCGACAACATTCTCGATGGCCTCAGCTGGCTGGGCCTGGCCTGGGATGGCGCACCGGTGATCCAGAGCGAGCGGATCGAGCTGCATCGTCAGGCGATCCAGCAACTGCTGGACAGCGGTCACGCCTACCGCTGCTACGCCACGGAGGCTGAACTGACCAGCATGCGCGAGCTACAGGCCGCGGCCAAGCAGGCTCCTCGCTACGACAATCGCCATCGCCAGCTCAGCCCTGAACAGCAACAGCGGTTCATCGCCGAGGGTCGCGAAGCGGTGATCCGCTTCCGCATCGACGACGCTCGCACGATCAGCTGGCAGGACATGGTGCGGGGCGAGATGCGCTGGAGCGGTGCCGACCTGGGCGGCGACATGGTGATCGCCCGCCGCGCCCGCCACGACCAGATCGGCGACCCCCTCTACAACCTGGTGGTGGTGGTGGACGACGCCGCCATGGAGATCAGCCACGTGATCCGCGGCGAAGACCACATCGCCAACACCGCCAAGCAGCTGCTGCTCTACGAAGCCCTGGGCCTGCCCCAGCCCCAATTCGCCCACACGCCCCTGATCTTGAACCGGGAGGGGCGCAAGCTGTCCAAACGCGACGGGGTCACCTCGATCAGCGACTTCCGCACCATGGGCTACTCGGCCTCCGCCCTGGCCAACTACATGACCCTGCTGGGCTGGTCGCCGCCGGAGGGGATGGGGGAGCGGTTCAGCCTCGACCAGGCCGCCGGCGTCTTTGGTTTTGAGCGGGTGAATCGGGCCGGGGCCCGCTTCGATTGGGACAAGCTCAACTGGCTAAACGGCCAGGTGTTGCGCGAACTGGGCCCCGAGGCCCTGCGGGAGCAGCTGCTGCCCCTGTGGCAGGCGGCGGGCTACGGGGCCGGAGAAGACCCCGCCTGGGAGCTCGAGCTCTGCGAACTGCTGGGGGCCTCGCTCACCCTGCTGGCCGATGGCGTCTGCCAGGCCAAACCCTTCTACAGCTGCCCGGATCTGGATCCTGCCGCCCAGGAGCAGCTGACTGCGCCGGGGGCCCGCGAGGCCCTCAAAGCCCTGGAACAGCTGCTGCCCGAAGGGGAGCTAACGGCAGCCGAGGCCCAGGAATTGCTCAGCGCCGCCGCCAAGGCCGCCGGAGTGAAGAAAGGGGTGATCATGAAAAGCCTGCGCGCCGCCCTGCTGGGCAGCCTCCAGGGTCCAGACCTGCTGAGCACCTGGCTGCTGCTGCATCGACGCCACCAGGATCTCCCCAGACTGCAGCGCTGCCACTAGGGCCGGCTGACGGTGGCGCTAAGTGAATGGGCCACCGCCAAGTGAATACGCCTCAATCATCGTGGCCCCCGTATTCGGGTTCCACCCGCAGGCCCAAGACACTGGAGGGCCGCAGCACCAGGTACTCCCCATCCAGCTCGGTGAGGGGCACGGTCACAAAACTGTCTGGCGGCGATGCGGTGAGCACTGATCCATACCAGTGCTGAAAGGCCTCCAGGCTGGGGAAGTGAACCACTTCGCTCTGGCCACCACTCAAATACAAATGAACGG
>CANHSW010000195.1 GCA_947463165.1 Cyanobacteriota bacterium | reverse complement strand
TGTTGCTAATTGTCTCGGCAAATTTTTGTTGGCGGTTGGCTTTCAATAATTGCCTTTCGTCAATTGCCTTTCGTCAATTGCCTTTCAATAATTGCCTTTCGTCAATTGCCTTTCGTCAATTGTCTTTCGGTAAATGTCTTTCGGCAAATGCCTTTCTGTAATTAGCTCTTAGCAGCGGCGGCAAAGCTTTCGCCGCACTTTCACCGCAACTCGACAACCTGTCAGCGGCTTTTTCTGCCCACCAGGGCTTTCCCCTGTTGCGGCCTAGGTCCATCCGGTACCAGCGCCCTCGCTTCCTATCCCCATGTCCGCCTCAATTCCCCAGCAAAAGATTCGCATCCGCCTGAAGGCCTTCGACCGCCGCATGCTGGATCTTTCCTGCGAAAAAATCATCGAAACCGCCGATCACACCGCGGCCACCGCGATCGGCCCCATCCCCCTGCCCACCAAGCGCAAGATCTATTGCGTGCTGCGCTCGCCCCACGTGGACAAGGACTCCCGGGAGCACTTCGAGACCCGCACCCACCGTCGGATCATCGACATCTACAGCCCCTCCGCCAAGACGATTGACGCCCTGATGAAGCTGGATCTGCCCAGCGGCGTCGACATCGAAGTGAAGCTCTGAGCTGACCGCCCCCGGATCCAAGCGGACCGGGGGCTTTTTATCTAGTATTTGATCTGCCCCTCCGGAACAAGCCATGGGTGAGCTGGCCGTAAGGGAGCTGCCACTGTTTCCCCTACCCGACGTGGTGCTCTTCCCCCAGGAGGTGCTACCGCTGCATATTTTCGAGCCGCGTTACCGCATGCTGCTGCGCACGGTGATGCAGGAGGATCGCCGCTTTGGCATCATCCGCTGGGATCCCCAAAACCAGCGCATGGCTGAGGTGGGCTGCTGCGCTGAAATCCTCCATTGCCAAACCCAGGACGACGATCGCAGCAATATCGTCACCATGGGACAGCAGCGCTTTCGCGTGCTGGACATCGTGCGCGAGGCCCCCTTCCGGGTGGGGTTGGTGAGCTGGATTCAAGACGAGGTGGACCAGAGCCGAGACGACTTGGACAAGCTGGCCGCCGACGTGGGCCAGGCCCTCCGTGACGTGGTGGAACTGACCGGCAAACTGGTGGGCAAGCCCACTCCCCTGCCCTCGGATCTGCCCGATCTACCGCGGGAACTTTCCTTCTGGATCGGCGCCCACCTGGGCGGACCGGTGGCCGACCACCAGCAGGCCCTGCTGGAGATGACCGACACCGCCGAGCGCCTGCAGCAGGAATACGAGTTGCTGGACCACACCCGCCGCCAACTGGCCGCCCGCACCGCCATCAAGGACAGCTTTGATGCCTAGTGCTAGTACTGGCTAAACCCCAATACCACTGGCCCCCGCAGCCCTAGGTCCCCTGAGCCCCAGGCCCCCCGCAGCCCTAGGCAGCCTCTCGATTCCGATCCCCAGGCCAGCTCTTTCTTTGGGAAGGCCATATCTCCCAGCCGAGAAGGCCGCAAATTATCGGTGATTGAGAGCTTATTCGGCTGTTTCGGTTGTATTTTTGCGATGGTTCAGTATCCAGTATCCAGTAGTTAGGAACCGGTAACCAGTATCAAGTGACCAATAGCTAATAGCCAGTAGCCAGTAGTTAGCAGCCAATAGACAATGGAAAGCAGGCAAAATGAAATAGCTAGTAGTTCGAAGTTGGCGGCTACACTAATATCAGAATTTTTTATTGGTAATTTCTAAGTCAATGACTGCCATGCTAATGACTGCTATGATAATGCTTTCTATGTCAAGTCCTTCTGCGTCAATGCTTTCTATGCCAACATCTTCTGCATAGTGACCCCTGGGTTGGCCCCTTTGCCCTAGCGCTTTTTGAAGAGGTGCTTTGGCGGCCGCCGTTTTCGCCGTCCAGTTCGCAGCGATACCCATAGCTGCGGGTTGGGTCTTCTTAAGTTTGCCAGTTTCAGCCCTTCCCCCATCCGCAGATGCTTGTCTTCAGCTGGCCCTGGACCGCTGCCCTGCTGCTTGCCAGTGGTGTCGCCTCCCTGCTGCTCTGGCAGCGCCACCACCGCCGCTACCAGGGGCCGGCCAGCGTTGCCGATGCCTATGACCGCTGGACCCAAGACCAGTTACTGGAGCGGCTCTGGGGGGATCACATCCATCTGGGCCACTACGGCAACCCCCCGGCCCGGCGCGATTTCCGCGCCGCCAAGCACGACTTCGTGCATGAACTGGTGCGCTGGAGCGGCCTCGATCGGCTACCGGCCGGCAGCCGGGTGCTGGATGTGGGCTGCGGCATCGGTGGCAGCGCCCGCATCCTCGCCCGCGACTACGGCTTCGAGGTGTTGGGCATCAGCATCAGTCCGGCCCAGATCCAAAGGGCCCAAGAGCTCACTCCGCCAGGGCTGAATTGCCGCTTTGCGGTGATGGATGCCCTCGACCTGGATCTGCCAGAGGCCAGTGTGGATGCGGTATGGAGTGTGGAGGCCTGCCCCCACATGCCCGATAAGCAGCGCTATTGTGATGAATTGCTGCGGGTGTTGAGGCCCGGCGGCTTGCTGGCCGTGGCCGACTGGAATCGGCGCGATCCCAGCGATGGCGCCATGGGGCGCTTCGAGCGCTGGGTGATGCGCCAACTGCTGGAGCAGTGGGCCCACCCGGAATTTGCCAGCATCCGCTCCCTGCGGGCCCATCTGCAGCGCAGCGCCTGGGCTGGCGGCATGGAGATCTTTACCGATGACTGGAGTGCCGCCACCCTGCCCTCCTGGATCGATTCGATCCTGGAGGGGTTGCGCCGGCCCTGGGCGCTACTAAGCCTTGGCCCCAAGGCGGTGCTCCAGGGGCTGCGGGAAACCCCCACGATTTTGTTGATGCATTGGGCATTTGCCAGCGGCCTGATGCAGTTCGGTGTGTTCCGCGGTCGCAAGCCCAGCGGCCCTGCAAAAAGCCAGTGAAGTAAGCGATACAGCCGGCGATCAAGCCGATCAATAAGAGTAATTAAATCAATCAGCCTCTTCCGTGGCCAGGTTGGTGAGCGGGTAGGTGCCAAACAGGGCCAAATGTTCACAGAAGGGGCGCAATTCCTCCAGGGCGGCGTCGAGATCGGCCACCGCATCGCCCAGCTCCAGATCTACAAAGAAGATGTATTCGCCCAACTCCCGCTTGGAGGGGCGCGATTCGATCCGGCTCATGTTCAGCCGTCGCCGGGCAAAGCAACTCAGGGCCTCCAGCAGGGCCCCCGGCTGGTTGGCATGCATGGAGAAGGCCAGGCTGGCCAGCGGTCCTTGTGAGCCACGATCGCCGCGACGCAGCAACAGAAAGCGCGTGCAGTTGCCAGGCACATCATTGATCGGATAGGCCAGCACCTGCAGGCCATGCTCCTGAGCGGCCTCCAAGGAGGCGATCGCCGTGCGAAAACGGCTGCCGGCCACCATGCGGGCGGCTTCTGCGGTGGAACTGGTGGGCAGCTGCAGCGCCCGCGGCAGCTGATCGGCCAACCACTGGCTGCACTGGGCCAGGGCCTGGGGGTGGGAGAGCACCTCGCTGGCGCCCTCCTGGCTGCCACTGCCCAGCAGGGCATGGCGAATCGGCAACACCAGGGCCCGCACCATCGCCAGGTCGGGGTGTTCCCAGAGGGCATCGAGGCAGGCGGTCACGCCCCCTTCCACGGAGTTTTCCACCGGCACCACGGCCGCGTCGCAATCGCCCTTGGCCAGGGATTGCACCACGGCGCGGATGCCCGACTGGGGCACCAGTTCCACTGCCGCAAGCCCCTCCAACTGGGCCAGCAGCCGTGCCGCCTGCTCGCCATAGGTGCCGCTGGGGCCGAGGAAGGCAAGACGCATGGAGGCAAGAGGGTTGGCCGATAAGATCATGCCGCGCCGGCCAACGGGCCATGCCTCTGGCCTTCAGCGCCAGCCAGGAACTGCAACTGAGCGTTGCCGAGCAGGTCGATCGCCTGCCCGCCTACCTGAACAACGAAGAGCGGGTGGTCAAGGCCCTGCTGGATGCCAAGCAGCTGGAGCCGCTGGGGCCCGGTCGCTGGCGCTACAGCGTCACCCACCTGCAGCTGTTTCAACTGCAAATTCACCCGATTGTGGAGCTGTCATGCCAGCTCGAACCGGGCAGCATCCAGTTGCGGGCCCTCGACTGCCAACTGGAGGGGCTCGGAATTGTGGACGATTTCCAGCTCAGCCTCTGCTCAAAACTCGCCGCTGGCCCCGCCGGCCTCCAGGGGGATGCCACCCTCGGAGTGCAGGTGAGTCAGCCTCCACTGCTCAAGCTGGTGCCAGCCAGGGTGCTGGAGGCCACAGGCCGCTCCCTGCTGGCGGGGATCCTGCTGAGCATCAGGTCGCGGGTGGGCAGCCAGCTGCTGGAAGATTTTCAGCGCTGGTGCCACGAGAGCTGAAGCGGCTCCAGGCCCAGGCCTCGGAGCCCCTCAGCGAAAAGCGGCAGAAGCTCCCAGCGAAAAGGCCTAGAAGCAGCAGCAGCCTCACAATTCAGCCAGCGGTAGGGCCCGCCAGCAGCTTGCGCAGGAAGGAGCGGCGATGCAATGGCGTGGGCCCCAGCTCCCATAGGGCCTGGCGATGCTGGGCGGTGCCGTAGCCGGCATGGCGCTCCAGGCCGTAGCCAGGCAGGGAGACTGCCAGCCGGCGGATCAGGGCATCGCGGCTTTCCTTGGCCAGCACGCTGGCGGCGGCGATCGCCAGACAGCGGCTATCCCCCCGCACCAGGGTCTGCTGCGCCCCACACCAGGGGCGCAGGGGCAGCACCCCATCCACCAGCACCAGATCGGGCGCCTCCGCCAACTTATGCAGAGCCCGCAGCATCGCCCGCTCGGTGGCGCTGCGGATGCCGAGGCGATCGATCTCGGCAGCCGAGGCCTGGCCGAGCCCCCAACCCAGGGCC
>CANHSW010000194.1 GCA_947463165.1 Cyanobacteriota bacterium | reverse complement strand
GCCTCCACCCTGATCTGCGCCCTCGAACTGGAGCGCCAGCGCCAACCCCAGACGCTCGGCAGCTGGCCGTTTGAGATCGGCCTCTGGGTGGGCCAGGCCGGCACCCCCAACCGCATGGGCGCCAAGGGCAACAACAACGAGTCCACCGCCCGCCTGCGGGTGCGCGCCTACAACGACGGCAAAACCTCCATCAAGCCGATCCCGATCGACGCCTGCCCCTGGTGCGGGGTGGAATTCGGCAAGCGCTCCCTGCTTGATCCCAAGCCCTGTGGCACCGCCGGGGTGTTCAACCTGCTGCGCCAGGGCCGCCCCGATGGCGAGAACCCCGAGGAGCTGCGCGTGGCCTGCCTCAACCGCGACTGCGCCTTCAAGGGCACCAGCGGCCGCAACTACCTGCCGCTGGTGGCCGTCGACGACATGATCTACCGCCGCCTGCCGGCGTTCCTGATCGCCACCGTCGACAAGTTCGCCTCGCTGCCCTGGGAGGGCCGCAGCGGCAAGCTGTTTGGCAAGGCCACCCATGTGCTCGATGGCCAGGGGTTCTACGGCCCCGCCGATGGCGACGACGCCAGCAAGGGTGTGCGGCTGGCGGATCGGCTCGACCCACCCGATCTGGTGATTCAGGACGAGCTGCACCTGATCTCCGGCCCTCTGGGCTCCATGGCCGGGCTCTATGAGGCGGTGATCGATGAGCTCTGCAGCCGCGCCGGCCTGGGGCCCCATGATCAGCTGCGGCCCAAGATCGTGGCCTCCACCGCCACCGTGCGCCGCGCCAGCGAGCAGATGCGGGCGCTCTTCGGCCGCAACGACTCCTCGATCTTTCCCGCGCCCGGCCCCGATCGCCGTGATTCCTTCTTCGCCGTCACCGTGCCGGCGGATCAGGTGCCCGCTCGGCTCTATGTGGGCCTGAGCGCTCCGGGCCGCAATGTGAAGGCCCTGCTGCTGCGGGCCTCCCTGGCCCTGATGAGCGGCGCCCAGCTCGCCTGGAAGGCAGCTGAAAAGCAGCGCACCGCTCAGCGCAAACGGGGTGAAACGCCCGGCCCGAACCCAGCAGATCCCTACATGACCCTGCTGGGTTACTTCAACACGATCAAGGAGCTGGGCATCAGCCGCCGCCTGATTGAAGAAGAGCTCACCTCCCAGCTCGCCACCCACGGCGAGCGCCAACGAATCGGCGACAGCAGCGAGCGTTCAGCCAACCGCAAGATCGCCAACATCCCCATGGAGCTCACCTCCAGGGTGTCCACCACCGAGGTGAGCACCACCAAAGACCGCCTGGCCCGCAGCTTTGACGACAGGGAACGTGTGGATGTAGCCCTGGCCACCAACATGATCTCGGTGGGTCTCGACATCACCCGGCTGGGTCTGATGCTGATGCTCGGCCAACCCAAGACCACCGCCGAATACATCCAGGCCAGCAGCCGCGTGGGCCGCGATTCCGAAAAGCCAGGGCTTGTGGTGGTGCTGCTCAACCCCAACCGCCCCCGCGATCGCTCGCATTACGAGCACTTCGCCCACAGTCACGACGTCTTCTACCGCGACGTGGAAGCCACCAGCGTGACGCCCTTTTCTGAGCGGGCTCTGGAGCGGGGCCTGCCCGCCATCACCGTGGCCCTGGCCCGGCACCTCAGCGATCAGCTCACTCCGTCCAGCCGTGCCGGAGATGTGGAGGCCCTGGCGGAGGTGCGAGAAGCGGTGGCGGAAGCGCTCAGGCGGCGGGTGGCGATTGCCCTCGTTCATGCACCCGCGGATGCCGATGCCCAAGCCACCTCCGTGGCGGAGCAGGTGCGCCACATCGTCGATGACTGGTGTGCCATCGCCCAGCGCCATGGCCGCATGGAATACGGCCGGGAAGACGGGGTGTTGCCGCCGTTGCTGCGCACCCCCCTCGATCCCCAGCTGCTGGAGCTGGAAGACGAGCGCGAGAAGCAGTTCAAGGCCAACCGCAGCCTGCGTGATGTGGAACCCTCCGCGTTGCTGCTCAAAGACCGCCTGCAGACCACCAGCCAAGACTGATCGCCATGACCACATCACGAGGCACGAGCAATCACCCCGTAGGCGAAGTGCGCCATGGCCAGCTGATCACCACCTATGGCCCCGGCGCCATGGTGGACCTGCCCGATCGCTCGGTGGTGATCGGTGGGCTCAATCTCTGGCATTACAGCCGCGACGACGACAGCTGCTACATCGATGAGCCCCGGCTGATCGCCAAGCTGCGCGGCCTGTTGGGCGTGGGCAACCTGCTGCTCAAACGCCCCCCCAGCGAAGACGACGACTTCGCCCAGAAATTCAAAAGCAGCAGCGGTATTCGCTCACCGCAGTTCCCGCTCTGGTTCGTCGCCCAGCCCAAGAAGGATCCCTTCCCGCCCTTCATTGATGAAAGCGGAAAGCGCTATCGCACCCGCCCGCTGATCCACAAGGAGCGCCTAGTCAAAGACAAGCTTCCCTGGCGGGAGCCCGGTGGCACCAAACAAGACCTGGATGTGGTGCCGGTGCGCTTCGTGCAGTGCTGCGCCAATGGCCACCTCAGCGACATCGACTGGGATCGCTTCGCCCATGGCGGCGCCAGGAGCAACTGCCAGGAGGATCTCTGGCTCGATGAGGCCGGCGCGGGCAACGACTTCAACGAGATCTACGTGCGCTGCCCCAAGTGCAAGAAACGGCAGGCATTGGCCAGCACCAAAGGAGACAACGGCGCCTCGCTGCTCGGCCAGTGCCGTGGGCACCGCCCCTGGCTCGGCAACTTCAGCACCGATGCCCTGGCCTGCGCCGATGAGAAGAGCAAACCCCGCTACAACCGCCTGCTGGTGCGATCGGCCAGCAATGCCTACTTCCCGGAGATGGTGGGCGCTATCTCGATTCCTGAGGCAGAAGATCCACTGCGGCAGCACCTGATCTCCCACCTGAGCTTTTTTGAAAAGGTCGACGACGAGAGCGATCTCAAATCAGCCCTCAAGTTCATGCCCGAAAAGGTCGCCGCCCGGCTGCGCGATCGAGAGCTGGCGGATGTGATGGCTGTGCTCTCAGCCGTGCGCGGCAGCACTGGAGACACCCGCACCGAGAAGCAGCCGGCGCTGAAGCTTCAGGAGATCAAGGCGCTCTATGCCCCCTCTGGTGCGCTGGGATCCTCCGATCCAGCCAGCACCTTTCACGCCGAGATCCTGCCGCTCACCGGCAAACCGAGCTGGTTCACCGATCGCTTCGACCGGGTGCTCAAGGTGCATCGTCTGCGCGAGGTGATGGCGCTGATCGGCTTCACCCGGCTGGAGCCGATCGTCAAGGGCGTCGACGGCGATCCAATCGACCAGCACGCCATCGGTGCCAAACGCGCCGACATCAACAACAAGGAACTCGATTGGGTGCCGGCCATCGAGAACTTCGGCGAAGGCCTCTTCCTCGGCGTCAGCGAATCGGCGCTAAAGACCTGGCGACAGGCCGATGCCGTGAAGCAGCACAGCTCCAAGCACCGTGAGGCCTGCAAGCTCTGGAAAAGCGACCACGGCCTGAAGGCCAATGAATACGATTGGCCCGGCGAGGCCTACCTGATGCTGCACAGCTTGGCCCACCTACTCATCACTTCTGCGGCCCTGGAGTGCGGCTATGGCGCCTCCGCCATCAAGGAGCGGATTTATAGCTTCCCCGGCCAGGGGTACGGGATCCTGCTCTACACCAGCGGCAGCGGCTCAGAAGGCACCCTCGGCGGGCTGGTGTCGCTGGCCGATCGCATTGAGCAGCTGGTGGCGACCGCCCTGGAGCGGGGCCGACTGTGCTCCAACGATCCCTTCTGCTCGATGCATCAGCCCGAGAGTGATCTGGAGAAGCGCTATAGCCACGGCGCCGCCTGCCACGGCTGCCTGCTGATCGCCGAAACCAGCTGCGAGCAGCGCAACCAGTTTCTCGATCGCGCCTTCGTGGTGCCCACTCTGGATGTATCTGACGCCGCCTTCTTCCCCGAGCTGATGCCATGAGCCAGCCCCTGCTGGCTCTCACCAGCGGCGAATTGCAGCGCCTGGCAGCCTGTCTGCGCAGCCTGCCGGCTGTACCGGGCGAGGCGGCTCTGAGCCAGCACCAGATCGCCAGCGACAGCCCACAGCTGCGCCAGGCGCTGATCACCTGTTTGCACGATTGGGATCAACGCGGTGGCAGCAATGCCAGCCTGGAGCTCACCATTGCGCTGCTGCTTGAGCAACGCAACAGACAAGGCCGTGGGCAGGCGGAGTTGGTCTGGTCTGGCCCCCAGGGAGGGCCGGGTGACATCACCCGGGATCAGGCGGTGTTGATCCGTGAGATGGTGGAGCGCTGCCGGCAGCGGCTGCTGATCACCACCTTCAATCTCTGGCGCGGTGGCTTCATTGCCGAGTTGCTGGATCGCGTTCAGCAGCGGCTGGAGAACCATCCCGATCTGGACGCCCGCATGGTGCTCAATATCTCTCGCCCGAGAGGCAGCACAGTGGCAGCCGATCAGCTGCGACAGGCCTTTGTGCAGTCCACTTGGCGACACCTGTGGGATCCCACTCGAGCAAAGCCTCGCGGCTATTTCGATCCGCGCTCCTTGGATCTGGCCCGCGAGCGCCCCAGCGTGTTTCACGTCAAGTGTTGCGTGGCCGATGACGAACTGTTGGTCACCAGCGCCAATCTCAGCGACAGCGCCCAGTACGACAACTGCGAACTCGGGGTTCACTTTCCTGATGGCGGCTCCTCACCAGGCAACAGCCGTGCCGACGCCGTGTGGGAGCACTTTGATCGCCTGATTCACAGGCATCCACCGGCGCTGGTGCCGATTGAGGAACCCCTGCCGGAGCAAGTTGCGTGAAGCCAGTTAGTTAGACTGGATTGCGAGACACTCAGTGAGCTGCTGACTCGTCTCGGTCCATCAGGTCGCCAGCAGCCAAAGGCCCGATGGGGTAGATGATCAG
>CANHSW010000193.1 GCA_947463165.1 Cyanobacteriota bacterium | reverse complement strand
GCCGTTGCGGTAAACAGCCAGAGCTGCCAAGCCGCTTCGTTATCAACCCTAAATAACATTAACCCCCGAATCGCCAGCTCCGCGCTGACGGTTCAGGGGTTTTGTATAAATATTTTCCACCCAGATCACCCCTCGGAAGGAATGGGTGATCTGGATTATTTATCCTGTGGTAATAATTATGCTCAGTCGTTGAAAAACCAGCCGTAGCTATGCAAGCCAATTCCTAGCAGGTTAACGCCGATATAGCAAACGGCAATCACCACCAGGCCGGCGCTGGCCACGATGGCTGGTTTGCGGCCCTGCCAGCCACGAATCAAGCGAGTGTGCAGGTAGGCGGCATAGACCAGCCAGCAGATCAGAGCCCAGGTTTCCTTGGGATCCCAGCTCCACCAGCTGCCCCAGGCCTCGTTGGCCCACACGGCACCGCTTACCAATCCCACCGATAGCAGCAAAAAGCCAACGGTGATTGTGCGGTAACTGAGCGAATCGAGCGTCTCGGCGATGCCGATGGTTTCGCTGCTCAATTTGAACTGGCCTGCCTCCAGCTGCGGACCATCCATGGCCAGCCGGGCTTGGCGAAACGAACCGCTGCCGATCGAATTGCTGCGCAGTTGCAATTGATTGCCCCGGTCTGTGAACAGCACCGCTACGGACAGAAGCGAGCCCACCAACAGGGCTGCATAGCTGATCATGATCACGCTTACGTGCATCACCAGCCAGCTGGAGCGCAGGGCGGGCACCAGGGGAGAGGCCTCCTGCAGCCGATCGGGCAGCGCGAAGCTGGCGAAGGCCACACAGCCCAAGGCCATCGGCGTAGCGGCTGCCGGCACCAGGGGCGAGCTCCAGCTGCGCTCCACCAGCAACTGGGTGAGGGTGCAGCCCCAGGCCAGGAAGCAGAGCGATTCATAGAGATTGCTGATCGGAAAGTGGCCTGCATCCCACCAGCGCAGCACCAATTGGGCGGTGAGGGCCAGGTTGGCTGCCGCCACCAGCAGCCGCACCAGGCCACTGGAACGGCCGCCGCTGACCGCCCAGAAGGAGATGGGCAGCACCAGCAGCAGCAGAGCAAAAGCCAACAAGCCCAGGGCGATCACCGGGTCGTCAGAGAGCGGCAGCCCCAGCATCAGCAGCAATTGAGAAATAGTTGCTCCAGTCTGCCCTGTGATCCAAATTTCAGCGGCTGGCTTGGCGCAGCAGCCACAGACCGCCAGCAAGGCCGATCAGCACTGGTAGCCAGGCGGCCCCGATCGGCAGCAGGGCCCCCTTGATGCCCAGGGAGCTGAAGATAAACGACATCAAGTAGTAGCCAAAGATCAGCAGCACACTGATGCCAAAGCCCTGGCTGCGGCTGGTGCGCACATGGGGCCTCACCCCCAGGCTGCTGCCGATCAGCCCGAACACCAGACAGATGGCCGGGAAGGCGAACTTTTCCTGGATCCGCACCCTCAGCCGCCTGGATTCCAGCTGGTTGCCAGCCTCCCGCAGCAGCCGTTCGGCCCGACGGGCTTCGCCGACGGTCATCACGCTGGCGTCGGTGGGCAGCTCGGCGATGCGAATCGGGTTGCGACTCATCGGATAGAGATAGCGATCGAAGCGGGCGCTGGTGGTGAGGGCGCTGCTGCCTATCTCAACACTCGTAATACGCCCATCAAGAAATTCCCACATCCCCTCTTTGTTGTTCCAGCGAGCCCTATTGGCCTGCAACATCTGGCGTTGACCGGTGCGGGAAAAATCAAGCACCGTCACATCCTTCATCTCCCCATCATAAAACTTGTGGGCATAGAATAGCTGACTAAGCCCTTTTTCAACGGTGCCATCGGGCTGCTGTATCTGTCCATAGGTTGGATACAGCACGTGTTCTCCATTGGCAGCGGTAACGGCGCGACCCAATCCCCGCTCAAAACTGATCGTGGCTTCTCGATTCGCCTTGGGCACAATTTGATCATTAAATACAAATGTCAGTGCACTCATCACCAGGGCCATGGCCAGGGCAGGGGCCACCATGCGACGGGTGCTGACGCCAATGCTCCGCAGTGCCGTCAGTTCACTGCCGCTGGATAGGCGGCTAAAGGCCAGCAGGGTGGCCATCAAGGTGGCCATCGGAAAGGAAAGCACCAGAAAACTGGGTAGGCGATAGCCCAGCACCTGCAGGGCTATCCACACAGGCAGCCCCGATTCGGCCACCCGGCGCACCAGTTCGAAAACCACGCCCACCGACAGGGAGACAGCCGTAAAGGCGGCGATGCCGAACAGCAGCGGCGCGATCAGCTCCCCCAGCAGCCAGCGATCGAGCAGGGGCAGCCGCCGCCAGGGACTGAGCAATGGCCTCAGCAGCGGTCGCAGGCTGGACCGCCCCCCCCTCATCCCTCCACTCACAGTTGAAAATCCTCCCCGAGATAGTGGCGGCGCACCAGGGGATCGGCGCCCACCTCAGCCGAGCTGCCGGCGGCCAATATGCGGCCCTCGGTGAGGATGTAGGCGCGATCGGTGATTGCCAAGGTTTCGCGCACGTTGTGATCGGTGATCAGCACCCCCATGCCACGGCTGCGCAGGCTGCCGATCAGAGCCTGTAAATCCGCCACCGCCATCGGATCTACACCGGCAAATGGTTCATCTAGCAGCAGATAGCGCGGACCGCCCTCGCCCACCGCCAGGGCTCGAGCCACCTCACAGCGGCGGCGTTCCCCGCCGGAAAGCTGGTAGCCACGACGGTGCTGAAAAGGGCCCAGGTGAAATTCTTCAATCAAAGCCTCTAGCCGTTGCTGGCGCAGGGCGCGGGGCGCCTGGCTCACCTCTAGGGCCAGGCGCAGGTTGTCACGCACGCTGAGCTGGCGGAAAACACTGGCTTCCTGGGGCAGATAGCCAATGCCGCGCCGCGCCCGCATCGGCATCGGCAGGGCTTGAACAGCTTCTCCATCCAGCAGCACCTGGCCCCGATCGGGGCGCAGCAGCCCAGTCACCAGACTGAAGGTGGTGGTCTTGCCGGCACCGTTGGGGCCCAGCAGACCCACTACCTCTCCTGGATGTAGCTCCAGGGTCACCTGGCTCACCAGCGGCCTGCCCCCGATGCTGAGGGTTACCTGATCCAGCAACAAACTCATGGAGCGGCACTGGGGGCTTGGGAGCGGCTCGAATTGCTGGTGGGCTGGGAGCCAGTTGGCTGGGAACCCGTAACTGGAGCATTTTTGCTAGGTGGCAGGCGCACCTTGCTGAATACCTGCTCATTGCTGGGGGGCTGGGCCACCAGCCTCTGGGTATTGAGGTCATAGGTGACCCGCTCAGCCCGCAGGGAGTGGCCGTCGGTCTGCACCACATCCACGTCTCCAGTGAGCACTACGCGCCCCTCTTGGCTGAAGTATTGGGCTTGCCGGGCCGTGACCACCACCCTCTGTTCTGGATAGACGATGCGCACGTTGCCAGTGGCTGTGATCACGCCGGTCTTGTTGTCGGCACGTTGCAAATCCGACTCGATGGTGACCTGGCCAGCGGTGGTGCTGGGCCCAAGCGGGGCGGCAGTCTCCTGGGCCTGGACGGCTGTAACCAGCCCCACCAGCAAGCCCAGGCCGCTAAGGGCAATCCTGGCGGCCGCCCGGGGCGAGTTCAGACGCCAACCCAAGCGGCCGCATTGATAGGGAAGTAATCGCATCATGCCCAAGCGCTCGCTTCCCCCATGGGGTTTGTTTACAATTTACAGATTGTGAGCCTCGCCCCCCTGGCCCTGGCCCAGGTGAGGTATGGGCAGGTCCGCTAGAGGCTGGTTACTCTGCAGGGCCTGGAGGCGGCTGCGGACGCAGCTGCGCAGGGGCTCTAGGGGGATGTTCAGGGCCTGATCGCCGCAGGTCTGCAACCGCCCCAACCCCTCGCCAAACAGGATCATCGCCCCACGGCCGTTGCCCCGCTCCAGATGTAACTGGGCCACGGCCACCTGCAGGATTCCCTGCAATACGGGCCGCATTGGACCACAGGTTTCATGCCAGAGCTCCTCAAACAGGTCGTGGCAGTCATGCCATTCACCGGCATTGAACAGCTGTTTTGCCTCAGCCAACCTGGGATCTGCCAAAAGCTGCAGCTCTTCATCTTGCACGACCTACCCCCATACCTGTTTCAGCCTAATGTTGCAGGCATTGTAGGACAATGTAGGCATTGCAAAGCAATGCAAGGCGGGATGATATTCCGTGGGGCAAGAATTTAAAGAACATCTCGAAAAATCTGCTCTGGTGGCGCAGCCGGTACCATTAGCGCCTTCGAGAAAGGACTCTCGCTCACTAGCATGGTTTTGAGCCGGCGTTTTTCGAGGTGCCTTAAAGTGCAACATCCTCCATGTTAATACTTAGAAACATAATGCTCAGCAAGAAATAACCCAGGGGGAGGTTGTCACTGCCCTGCTCGGAAGGGCCCAACTCAGTAGGGCAATATCAAGTAGGATGATGCTTAACAGGAAAGAACTCAACAGAAAAATACTCAACAGAAAATGCATACTGCCCAGCTCGGCAGGGCATTACTCAGCTGGCCAGTAGTCAGCAGGACGCTGGTAGATGTAGTGATAAGTGCAATGCTAATTAGGAAAGTACTGAGCGGGCGGTGCTCAGAAGGTAGTACTTGGTGCAGAGCTTAGTGCAGAGCTTAGTAAGAGAATCAGCTCAAATATTGCTTATTATGGGTAAGGTGGCCCTGCGCAGGCCGGAGCTTGTGCAGGGCGAGGATCACAGGATTCAGCGCTTGGCGGCCTTCTTGGCAGGCAATTTGCGGAGCCGAATCGATTCGGGAGTAACTTCGAGCATTTCGTCAGGGCCGATATATTCTAGAGCTCTTTCTAGGGTCATTTGCAGAGGAGCCTGTAGGGTGTCTAGTTCCTCAGCACCGGCAGATCGCATGTTGGTGAGCTGCTTGGTCTTGCAGACGTTGATCTCCAGATCCTGGGGACGGTTGTTT
>CANHSW010000192.1 GCA_947463165.1 Cyanobacteriota bacterium | reverse complement strand
TATTCATAGCCGCTGCTTTCTATTGATGCTTATTGCCGCTGCTTTTTGTCGCTGCTCTTTGCTGCCACTTGTTGCTGCCAATCATTCGCCATGGGCAGATTTACGCGGGCAAATTAAAGATAATTTATAAAGCCTTTTTGAGTCTAAGCAGGGTGGTGCTGCCATAGCGCCTTTGATCTACCAGCTGCCAGTTCTCGGGCACTGGTGGCATCAGGCTGCTGCCGCATTCCAGTAATAGTTGACCCTCCGCCCGCAGCCAGTCCCCCTGGTGCAAGGCAGCGGCCAGGGCTTCGTAGAGGCCAGCTGCGTAGGGCGGGTCGGCATAGATGAGATCGAAGCTATTTGGCTCGGTGGCTATTGCTGCTGAATTGGCAGTTGCTGTCGCATGGCCAGCAGCTTTGGCATTGGCATTGGCGGCTGAGCGATTGTTTCGCAGCCAGAGCAGTGCCTCACAGTGGTGCACCTGCACCGCAGGCGGCTGGCCACGGGAACTGGCCAGGCCGGCCGCCACCGCCTCCAAATTGGCCCGGGCCAGGGCGGCATGGCGGCGGTCCCGATCCACTGCCACCACCCTGGCGGCACCGCGTTGCAGGGCTTCGCAGGCCATGGCGCCACTGCCGCAGCAGAGATCCAACCAGCTGCATCCAGGCAATTCCGGGGCCAGCATGTTCATCACCGCCTGGCGCACCCGCGCTGGGGTTGGTCTGGCCCCATTGGGCGGCGGGCTCTGCAGCCGGCGGCCGCCACTCAACCGCAGGCTCATGGCTGCTGTTCACCGCCCTGGTGGGGCTGGCGCTCGGCCAGCCAGCGCAGCCAGCGCTGCAGCAGGTCTGTGCCGGCTTGACCAGACTTCTCGGGGTGGAACTGGCAGGCGCCAATTGCCCCCTGCCACACGGCCGCCGTTACCGGTGCGTCAGCGAACTGCACCAGGGCTGTGTTGCAGCTGGGATCGCTGGGTTCGGCGGCGTAGGAGTGCACGAAGTACATCCAGGCTTCTGGACAGCCCTCTGGCAGCAAAGGACTGGCGGTGGCGGCAATCAAGGGTTCCCAGCCCATGTGGGGAATCGGATACCCGGGGCGACGCGGTAGCGCCCGCACCCTCCCCCGCAGCAGGCCCAGGCCAGAGCGCTGGCCCTCATCGCTGGCCTCAAACAGCAGTTGCAGGCCCAGGCAGATGCCGAGCAGGGCACCGCCGTTCTCGCACCAGCCTCGGATGGCCGCTGCCAACTCACCGCTCTCCAGGCGCTCCATCGCCGGGTCAAAAGCGCCCACGCCTGGCAAAACCAGGCCATCACAGGCCACCATGTCGGCGGCGCTGCGCACGGGCTGCACCTCGGCATCCAGGCGTTGCAAGGCGCGCTGCACGGAATGGAGATTGCCCATGCCGTAGTCGATCAGGCCGATGCGGCTCATGGTTCAGGCGGTGCGAAGTTGGTGCGGAATTAGCGGACCCTGGGCCGGCTCCGCTAACGCTTGCGGCGCAGCAGCAGCGGCGGCATGGTCAACAGCACCACGACCGCCAGGGGATGGCTGGTGATCGCTGCTCTCAAGGTGGTGAGGGTGAAGTGATCGGCCAACAACTGCAGTTCCAGGCGCAGGTCGTAAACCGCCAGGGCTAACAGCGAGCAGGCGAACAAGACAGAGATGCGTAGCATCAGCGCCGCGCCAGCAGTGGCAGCAGCGTTGGCGCTACGCCAATGCTGGACCAACTGCCCACGGCTATGCCTACCGTGAGGGCCACCGCAAACCAAAACAAGCTGGAGCCACCGAAGAAAATCAAGCCCAACAGCGGTAGTAAAGTGGTTAGAGAAGTGTATAGCGATCGGGTAAGTGTGGCATCTACCGCCACATCCACCTGATCTAGTAGCGGCAGCTTGCCCAGGCTGGTTTTCTGCTCCCTGATCCGATCGAATACCACCACCGTGTCGGTGACCGAATAGCCAGCCACGGTGATCAGCGAAACGGCGAACAGGGAGTCCACCTCCACCCCCCAGAACAGCCCCAGCCAGGCGAATGCCCCACAGGTGATCAGCACGTCATGGGCTAAACAAACCAGGGCCAAGAAGGCGAAAGTGGCGTCATAGCGGAGACTGATGTATAGGGAGATCGCCGCAAAGCTCACCAGCAAAGAGATCAAACTTCCCTGTAACAGCTGGCTGCCCAGGGTGGGACCAATCGTGTTGACGGCTGTGCCATTGGGGTTGAGGGGGCCCACCTGGGCTTGCATCGCCTCGATCACGGCGGCACTTTGATTTGGGGCCAAGGCGGGCAGGCGCAGCACCAGCGAATGGCCCTGATCCAGTACCTGCACAATTCCACTGCTCAAGCCAGGCGCTTTGCCGCCGTCATCGGCGTCTGGCAGGCGCAACTTGGCCAGTTGGGCTTGGATTTGCGGCGCTGTGATCTGGCTGCAGCTGCCCACTTTGCATTGCCGTTCCAGCTGGATTTGGCTGCCGCCGGTGAAATCGAGACCGGGGCGCAACGGCGCCGCGATGCTGGGCGTGAACCAGCAGAGGGCCAGGCCTAGCAGGCTCAGCCCGCAGGCCAGGCCAGATCCCCACCAGGCGAGCAGGCGGTGACGGCTGATTCGAAAGCGTGGCGTCGGCAGTACCTGGCCGCCGGCAGTGGCAGGGGCAGTAGTCATTGGGCGGGTCTGGAGGGGAGCTGGGCGGCGGAGAGGAAATACACCTGGCGGCGCAGGGATGGGTAGCTCATCAACAGGCGCAACAGGGCGCGGGTGCAGGTGAGGGCTGTGAACAGGCTCAGCAGTAGACCAATGGCCAGGGTGACGGCAAAGCCCTTCACCAAACCAGTACCGAGTGCGAAGAGGGCTATACAGCTGATCAAGCCGGTAACGTGGCCATCAAGGATGGAGGAGAAAGCCAGGGAGAAACCGGTGTCTATCGAGCGAATTAAAGTATTGCCGCTGCGTAACTCTTCTTTGATTCGCTCAAATATCAGCACGTTCGCGTCTACAGCCATGCCAATCGACAGGATAAATCCCGCAATTCCTGGTAGCGATAATGTGACGGGAATCAGTGAATAAATTGCCAGGTTGAATAGGGAATACAGGCTCAGGGCTAGCACTGATACCAGGCCCGGCAGCCGATAAACCACCACCATGAATATGGCCACCAGGGCCAGACCCGAAAGGGCGGCCACCAGGCTGGTGCGGATATTTTCAGCCCCCAAGGAAGGGCCCACGGTGCGCACTTCCACAACCTTTACCGGCAGGGGCAGGGAGCCGCCCCGCAGTTGCACCTCCAGATCGCGGGCCTCTTCAGCAGTGAAATTGCCAGTGATGCTGGCGGCGCCACCGGCGATGCCGGCCAGCTTGAATTCATCCCCCACCGTGGCCTCGCTGATCGAGCGGCCATCGAGCACGATGCCTAGCAGGCGGCCAGTGCCGGCGATCGACTTGGTGAGGCTGGCAAATTTTTCACCCCCCTCCCGGTTGAAGGCCAAGGTGACATCCCAGGCAATGCCAGCCTGCTGCTGCTGGCGGCCGGCCGACACCAAATCCTTACCTGTGAGGAGAGGCGGTTCGTATAGATCAACGATGCGTCGATTCACATTATCCAGCAACAGTTGCAACTGATCTGTCTCGCTGGCACCAGGGGGCACGGCAATTTCCAGGCCCTGGAGTGTCTTGGCTAATTCCTCAGCCCTCAGCTTGGTTTCCGGCGGGGCTGGCTTGCCGTCTGCGGCGGCTTGGGCCTTGGCCCTGGCCTGCCCCAGCACCGCCTGGGCCTGGCGTTTGAGCTTCAGCAAGCCCTGCATCTGCTGCTCTGTGCCGGGCTTTTGGGCTCGAAATTCGAGCAGTGCCGTGGTGCCAAGCACTTTGGCTGCACGGCTGGGGTCTTGTTCACCGGGGAGCTGCAACACCAGTTGGTCTTCCCCCACGCTCTGGAGGGTGGATTCAGCCACCCCTAGGCCGTTCACCCGCCGTTCGAGCACCTCCTTAACAGCTTCCAGCTGTTCTTTTTCCACCTTTTTGATCGCCCCCGCTGGCAACACCTGCAGGGTCAGCTGGCTGCCACCCCGCAGATCAAGGCCGAGCTGGAGTGGATAACTGAATAACAGGGCCCCAGATGCGATGGCCAGGGCCAGGATCAGGGCCACCCATCCTTGTTGTCTTGCCATCGAGCTCAGAAGGGTTGTGCGAGCTGATCTGACCGCTGACCTGACGGGTGCTGTGCTAGCAGTTGCGCCATGGGTGTGCCGCTTCGCCCTAGGATGATTTTTCTGCCACCAATGATACCAGGTTAGAGCTGTTGCCGCTCACCGGTTGTAGTAATTAATTTGGCAGTAAATCAAAGGTGCTTCCGCGGCTGCAATGGATAGCTTGAAGCGTTGTGAATAAGCTTAAACGGACAATATATGCAGGAGAATTGAATGTTGATGCAATATCTACCGCCGGCAGGGGCATGGCATTTGGCTGATCTATAATCGAGTTAATCTGCATCGAAACCATATTGCTTCATATGGAGGATATTTTAATGATGACGCAATATCTACCACCGCTCGAGCCATGGCATGTGGTTGATTTTTATTGGGTTAATCCGCACATATCCATCCTGCTTCATGTATTACTTATTGCAGCGCCTGTTATGTGTTTGGCTATGGTGTTGGTTTCGTTATCCATTGCCATGAATTTAGTCTTCCGGTCATAGTATCGGATTGATAACTAATTGATGCGCCAAGCTGCATTAAGGCCGCCTCGAAAAACACCAAATTTCATCGATGCCGCGCTGCGAAAACTTTGCGGCAATTGGATTATCCGCTTGGCTTAGCTAGCCAAGTTGGCAATTTGGTCAAGCACCCTAATAATTTCCGTAGGCAAAAATGCGTATAGAGTGCGACGGTTATTCGGTTTTCTTACGGTTTGCAGTGAATTGACTGGCAGACGCTGCTTACACTTGCCCTGCTTTGAGCGCTTTGGCGGCGGCCAC
>CANHSW010000191.1 GCA_947463165.1 Cyanobacteriota bacterium | reverse complement strand
TCCTCCGCCACATACAGGAAGAAATTGACCACGTGCTCCGGCAGGCCGGTGAACCGTTTGCGCAGGGCCTCCTTCTGGGTGGCTACGCCCACGGGGCAATTATTGGTATGGCAAACCCGGGCCATGATGCAGCCCTCGGCGATCATCGCCACCGAGCCAAAGCCATATTCCTCGGCCCCCAATAGCGCCGCGATCACCACATCCCAGCCGGTTTTGAGGCCGCCATCGGCCCGCAGCAACACCCGATCGCGCAGGCCATTCTCCAGCAGCGATCGGTGTACCTCGGTGAGCCCCAGCTCCCAGGGGCTGCCCGCATGTTTGATCGAACTCAGCGGCGAGGCGCCGGTGCCGCCATCGTGACCGGAAATTTGGATCACGTCGGCATTGGCCTTGGCCACGCCAGCTGCGATCGTGCCGATGCCGATTTCGGCCACCAGCTTCACGCTCACCTTGGCGGCGGGATGAATTTGGTGGAGGTCGTGGATCAGCTGGGCTAGATCCTCAATCGAATAGATGTCGTGGTGGGGCGGTGGCGAAATCAGGGCCACGCCAGCCTTGCTATTGCGCAGCCAGGCGATGTATGGATCCACCTTTGGACCGGGCAATTGGCCCCCCTCCCCCGGCTTGGCCCCCTGGGCCACCTTGATCTCCAGCTGCTTGGCGCTGCGCAGGTACTCGGGGGTGACGCCAAAGCGCCCCGAGGCGATCTGCTTGATCGATGAACAGGCGCTATCGCCATTGCGCAGTCCCTTGATCGAGGGCAGGCTGGCGGAATTGCCTTCTGCATCCACGTCGTTGAGCTGGTGGAAGCGGGCCGGATCTTCGCCGCCCTCGCCGCTGTTGCTCTTGCCGCCGATGCGATTCATCGCCACGGCCAGCACCTCGTGGGCCTCCCGCGACAGGGCCCCCAGGCTCATGCCACCGGTGCAGAAGCGAGCGCAGATGCTCTCGACGCTCTCCACCTGCTCGATCGGCAGTGGCTTGGCGGCGGGCTTTAGCTGCAGCAGATCCCGCAGGGCCGTTACCGGCCGGTGCTCCAGCAGGGTCTTATAGGTGGAGAAGTGGTCGTAGCCAGGCCCCGCCTTGACGGCGGCATGCAGGGCCTTGGCCATCTCCGGGCTGTTGAGGTGGAACTCGCCACCGGTGCGGTATTGCACAAAGCCCATGAACTCCAGCTTGGTGCGGTTCAGTTCCGGGAAGGCCTTGGCATGGAAGGCCAGGGTTTCGCTGGCTAAATCGCCAAGGCTGAGGCCCGCCACCCGGCTGGTGGTGCCCTTGAAGGCCAATTCGATCAGGTCGGCGCCAATGCCAATCGCTTCGAAAATTTGGGCGCCGTGGTAGCTGGCCAGCAGGGAGATGCCGATCTTTGATAGAATTTTGCGCAGGCCATCTTCCAGGGCTTTGCGCACATTGGCCTGGGCCTTTTCGGGGGTGAGGGCAGGCAGCTTGCCCCGCTCGATCAGCGATTGGGTCTTGGGGTGGGCCAGCCAGTGGCGGCTGGTTTCCCAGGTGAGCCAGGGGCAGACGGCACTGGCGCCAAAGCCGATCAAGCAGGCCAGGTGGTGGGTGCTCCAGCACTGGGCCGTATCCACCACGATCGAGGCCTGCAGCCGCAGCCCCAGCCGCAGCAGGTGCTGATGCACCGCCCCCACCGCCAGCAGCGGCGGCATGTAGGTGGTGGTGGCATCGATGCCGCCAGGGGCGCCATCCACCAGCACCCGGTCGGAGAGCACCAGGATCTGGCTGCCGCAGCGCAGGGCCGCCTCGGCCTCGTAGCAGAGGCGCTGCAGCGCCTGCTCCAGGCCGGCGGGGCCCTCCAGCACCGGCAACAGGGTGGAGAGTTTGGCGGTGGCCAGCCCCTGCTCGGCCAGGGCCTCCAGCTCGGCTTCGTTGAGCAGGGGCGTGCTCAGGTGCAGCACCGCGGCGGCGGCGGGATCGGGCCGCAGCGCCGAGCCCCGCCGGCCCAGGTGCATCTCCAGGCTCATCACCAACTTCTCCCTGAGCGGGTCAATCGGCGGATTGGTTACCTGAGCGAAGCGCTGTTTGAAGTAGTCGTACAGGAGGTGGGGCTTGTCGGAGAGCACCGCCAGGGGGATGTCATCGCCCATGCAGTAGGTGGCCTCCTTGGCCTGCCCCGCCATGTCCTCGATCACCAGCTCCAGGTCTTCGGCGCTGAAGCCGTAGGCCGTCTGCAGGGCCAGCAGGTCCAGGTCGCCAATGCTGCGCTGGGGTTGCCAGCTGCCAGGGGCCAGGCTGCGGCGGTGCTCCGCCAACCAGCTGCCATAGGGCAGCCGTTCGGCCGTCTCCCGCTTCACCTCCCAGTTGCGCAGCAGCAGGCCCCGCTCCAGATCCACGGCCAGCATCTGGCCGGGCCCCAGGCGCCCCTTCTCCAGGATCAGGCTCTCGTCCAGCTCCACCACGCCGGTTTCCGAGCCCATCACCACATAGCCGTCGCTGGTGATGCAGTAGCGGGCCGGGCGCAGGCCATTGCGGTCGAGCGTGGCCCCCACCGTGCGCCCATCGCTGAACACCAGCAGCGCCGGCCCATCCCAGGGTTCCTGCAGGCAGGCATTGAACTCGTAGAAGGCCTTGATCTCCGGCTTGTCGTCCAGTTCCGGCTGGTCGCGGAAGGCCTCCGGCACCAGGGTGAGCAGGCTGTCGGTGATCGGCCGACCGCTGCGCACCATCAGCTCCAAGGTGGCATCCAAATTGGCCGAATCGCTGAAGGCGGGATTCACCAGCGGTCTGAGATCCGCCGCCGCCTCGCCCCATACCGCCTCCAGGTTGGATTCGGCGGCCTTGGCCCAGTTGATATTGCCGAGCAGGGTATTGATTTCGCCGTTGTGACCCAGCAGCCGCATCGGCTGGGCCAGGGGCCAGCGGGGCAGGGTGTTGGTACTGAAGCGCCGGTGGTAGACCGCGAAGGGCACTGAGAAGCGCTCGTCTCGCAGGTCGCCATAGAAAGCGGCCAGCACCTCCGAGCGCACCATGCCCTTGTAGACGAGGGTGCGGCCACTGATCGAGCAGAAATAGAGGTCTGCGTAGGTCTCTCCCCACAGCTCCCGGGCCCGATCCACGGCCCGGCGCCGCAGCCGGAACAGCAGCGCCTCCAGGCCATCGAGGTCGGCGGCCAGCTCAAGGCGGGCCTCGGGAGCCTCCAGCAGCCACTGCTCGATGGCCGGCGCGTTCTGGCGGGCCAGGGGACCGAGCACCGCTGGATCCACCGGCACCGGCCGCCAGCCCAGGCTGCGCAGGCCCAGGCGCTCCGCCTCCTGTTCACAAATGGTGCGGCACTGCTGCCGCTGCTCCGGGTCGGCCGGTAGGAACAGCATGCCGAGGCCCCGCACGCCGTTGGCCGCCGCCGCCTCGGGCCAGACAGCCTCCAGATAGCTCCAGGGGATGGCCGTGAGGATGCCGGCGCCGTCGCCGGAATCGCCATCTCCCCCACAGCCGCCGCGGTGCTCCATGCAGCCCAGGCCCCGCAGGGCCTGTTGCAGCAGCCAGTGGCTGGATTCCCCCTTCAGGGAAGCCAGGAAACCGACGCCGCAGGCATCTTTCTCGCCGGCCACCGTCGCCGGAGCTGGGCTGTCGCAGTGGGGCCAGGCCGGGCGCGACGCAGGACGGGACGAATGGGGCATAACCCGGTGGGTTCACACGAACACGTGGTTGCCGCACGCCCTCAGGCGGCTGCATCCGCAGGACTGCTGACTCTATGTAAAGACGCCGCCGATCGCTGGCTAGCGCTACGGTTTGCTTGCATGAATTGCTGGCACGAATCCTGCCGATGCCCGGCGCGCCCTGGTTGATAGCGCTGCTGGCTCCAGTGGCTTTGCTCGCCCAGGCCAATCCCCTGCCGCCGCCACCGCTGGCACCCCCCCGCTCAGAGGAGCAGTTTCAAAAGGGTGGTGATTTTCGTGGCGCCCATCGGGGCGGGCGGCTGGCGATCAACGCCCAGGAGCAGCGGGCCCGCTGGCTTTGGCTCGGCGAGGGCCGCCAACCGGACGAACTGTGGCTGCCGCTGGAGGTGCTGCAAAACCAGCTTGGCGTAAGCAGTGTGAGCCGCGCTGGCGGCCAGCTGGATTTGCAGTGGTATGGCCGCAACCTGCCGCGCTCGTCCCAACAGCAGCGCAGCCTCGACGACGAGGTGGCCGTAGAGGTGGCCGGCCTGCTCAGCGAGGTGGGCGTGGCGGTGCGGCGCGACGGCGAACGCCTTTCGCTCACCCTGCCGCCACCGCCCCTGCTGGGGCTGCGCCTCGGCAACGCTGGCCGGCGTCTGGTGCTCGATCTGGCCGCACCGGCGGCCCTGCGCAGCGACCCGAGCGGCCTGTTGCTTGGCATCCAGGTGCGGCCAGACCAACTGGCGGATCTCCAGAGCCGCGGACTCGGGGCGGCCCTGGAAGCGGCTGGCCTGCGCCTGGCCCGCCGCTCCATCGCCTCCGCCCGGGTATTCACCCTGGGGGCCCCCAGCCGGGTGGTGATCGATCTGTCCTCCCCGGCTGGTGCCAACCCTGCAGCCAGCACCGCCGTTGGAGCCAACGGGCCACCCCAGCGCCTGGATCCCCGCCTGCAGGCCCTGCTCGGCCAAGAGCTGCGCTGGCAGCGGCTGGTGCGCTCGGGGGTGCGGATCAATGCCGTGCAGCTCGATCCGCGTCACAGCTCCCTGCAATTGCAGCTGCTCACCGGCGATCGCGGCATGGAAGGGCTCAACTCGCTGCAGAAGCTGGCCGAAAACCAGGGTGCCCTGGTGGCTATCAACGGTGGCTTCTTCAACCGGGTGCGCCGCCTGCCGCTCGGGGCGATCAAGCGCGATGGCCGCTGGCTGTCAGGACCGATCCTCAACCGCGGCGTAATCGCCTGGCAGAGCGGAGAATTGCCCCGCTTCGGGCGGCTGCGGCTGGAGGAATGGGCCGAGGGCGCCGGCGAGCGCATCCCCCTGCAGGTGCTCAACAGTGGCTACGTGCAGCGGG
>CANHSW010000190.1 GCA_947463165.1 Cyanobacteriota bacterium | reverse complement strand
CCACCTCGGCCCGGGCGGCAGCGGCGGAGCGCACCACGCCAGCGACACTGGCCAGGGGCTGGAGGCTGTCCTTGCCGGGCAGTACGGCCACATGGCCTAAACCGCCACAGCTGGGACAAGCCCGCCCAAATAATTCGTAAATGTTCTGACCCTGGCGCTTGCGGGTCAGTTCCACCAGGCCGAGTTCAGTGAGCTGGGCAATCTGGGGCCGGGCGGAATCGTCGGCCAGGGCCTGGGTGAAGTGCTCCAGCAACTGCAGCTGGTCGCGGCGGGAATCCATGTCGATGAAATCGACAATCACCACCCCACCGATATTGCGCAGCTTCAACTGGCGGGCAATCTCCACCGCCGATTCGCAGTTGGTCCACAACACCGTTTCGCGGGCATTGGCGGAGCGGGTGAAGGAGCCCGAGTTGACGTCGATGACGGTGAGCGCCTCGGTGGGCTCGATGATGATGTAACCACCGGAGGGCAGGTCGACCCGGGGCTTGAGGGCATCGCGGATCGCCGCGTTCACCTTGAATGTCTCGAGGATCTCGCCGGGTTCCGGATTGGCCTCCACCAGCACATTGGCGTGATCGGCGCCCAGGAAGGCATTGGCGCGGGCCACCGCCTCGGGGCTGTCCACCACCACCCGCACCAGCTCGGGGCTGTAGAGGTCCCGCAACACGCGATGGATGAAGTCTTCGTCGCGGTTCAGCAGCACGGGCGGATTGGCCGTCTCCGCCGCCTGCTGAATCGCCTCCCACTGGCGCAGCAGCGCTTCCAGGTCGTCGATCAGCAGCTCTTCGCTGACGGATTCCGCCTCGGTGCGGATCAGCAGGCCGGCGCCGGGGGGCTTGATCAGCACCCCCAGGGCCCGCAGCCGATTGCGCTCGTTTTCGGAACTGATGCGGCGGGAGATGTTCACCCCCTGGCCGTGGGGCTGCAGCACCAGAAAGCGACCGGGCAGGGCGAGGTTGCCGGTGAGCCGCGGTCCCTTGGTACCTGTGGGCTCCTTCATCACCTGCACCAGCACCTTTTGGCGCGGTTCCAGCAGTTCGGTGATGCCGCCGGCACCCTTCCTCAGGCGCAGGGGGCCCAGATCGGTGACATGAATGAAGCCATTTTTTTCGCTCTCGCCAATATTTACGAAAGCCGCATCAATGCCGGGTAAAACGTTCTCAACCGTGCCCAGATAAACATCGCCAATTTGATAGCGGCCCTGGGCGACCACAAGCTCATCGACACGGTCGTCGTGGAGCACTGCGGCAATGCGCAGCTGCTCGGCGATGACTATTTGCTGTTGCATAAGAATGATGGGGCCCTCGGGACCATGCCAGGGTTGGGAAGCATCAGCAGGGGCTAAGGGGCCAGCTGCGAGCGATAGAAAGTACTGACCGCGCAACTCGTGCTGCGGTGGGGCCTGTCAACAGCGATTTCTTGAATACTTCTTGAAATCGGTTGCCCAGAACCGAAATAACTCGATTGCGCAAAACCGAGTTGCGCAAGACCGAGAGGCGAAGCGGAAAGGGCCTATTCACCTATTAAGAAGTTAGCACGGTGCTCAAGCTGAGCTGTTGGCGACATTGCTGGCCAAGCACCAGGGGCTGCCCCAGCCGTTCCGCCAGCCAATCGCGCAGTTGTTCGGGCCGCAAACTGCGGCCCGCCCCGTCGATGGCCGCCTGCAATGCCAATTCGGCCGAGGCCGGCGTAATCGCGGTGAGCTCCAGGGCGATCAGGGCTGGGCGGCAGTCCCGCTGGCGGGGGCGGCCCTTCTTATCGGTGTCGTGCCAGAGCAGTTCGGTGGCCGCCAGCAGTGCCGCCACCGCCGCTTGCCAGCGATCGGCGGCGATCGGCGCCCCGCTCTCGGGCGCCAGGGCCAGGGTCCAGCGGGCCGAGTGCAACTCCTGGGAGAGGCTGGGCCCGGTTAGGGGCACCTGCTGGGCCGAGAGCAGCTGGAAGGTGTCGGGTAGCTGGGCCCCCAGGCGCTCCAGGGCCAGCTCGGGGTCTATGTGCTGAACGAACTCCAGATCCAGCCACTCGCCGCGGCCCTCCACCCCCAGCGGCAGGGGTAGGGCTAGCTGCAGCCGAGGCAGGGGATGAAAACCGCCGGTGAAGCTCACCGGCAGGCGGCTGCGCCGCAGGGCCCGTTCCAGCAGGCGCAGGGTGTCCAGGTGGCTGATCAGGGCCAGGGAGCCGGTCTTGGCGAAGCCGAAGCGCAGGCGGCAGATCCGCTCGCTGGCGGGGGCGCGCTGGGGCAGCTGGGGGGGGATCGGCGGCGGCGGAATCACCACGTTGTGCCCCAGCTCGGGGCCGCAGACACCACAGCTGCTGCAGCCGGAGAAGGAGCAGTCGGGCACCACGGTCGCCGCCAGGGCCCGCTGCAAATCCTCCGCCAGCCAGCCTTTATCGAGGCCGGAATCGATGTGGTCCCAGGGCAGGGGCTGGCGGCAAAAGGCCTCCAGGTCGTCGGCGGCCATCGCCTCCACGGCGCTCCAGGCGCCGAGCTCCAGGGCCCGATAGCGGCCGCCGAGGCCGGCGGCCTCGATGGCGGCGGTCCAGGCGGCGTAGGTGCGTTCCACCGACTCAAACCAGGCATCGAGGCCGGCGCCCTGGCGCCAGGCGGCCTCCAGCACCGGCGCCAGGCGCCGATCGCCGCGGCCGATGAAGTCTTCTATCGCCGAGAGGCGCAGGTCGGTGAAGTTCACCTTGATGCCGCGCAGGCCCCGCAGGGCGCGGCGCAGCAACTGCTGGCGGCGGTCGAATTCAGCGCTGCTGACGCTGTGCCACTGGAAGGGGGTGTGGGGTTTGGGGGTGAAATTGCTGATGGTGAGGTTGAGCTCCAGCCGACCTATCTCGCTGCATTGGTGCTGCAGCCACCGACAGGTTTCGGCAATTCCCAGCACATCTGCATCGGTTTCACCCGGCAGCCCCACCATGAAATACAGCTTCACCTTGCGATAGCCGTTGGTCATGGCGGTGCGGATGCCGGCCAACAGCTCGGCATCGGTGAGCCCCTTGTTAACGATGTCGCGCAGGCGCTGGCTGCCGGCCTCCGGCGCGAAGGTGAGCCCCGCCTTGCGGGCGCCGCCGAGGATGTGGGCGATATCGCTATCGAAGCGATCCACCCTCTGGCTGGGCAGGGTCAAGCTGACGTTCTGATCGGCCAGGCGGTTGCGCAGTTCCACCCCCACCGCCGGCAGGGCCAGGTAGTCGCTGCAGCTGAGCGAGAGCAGCGAGAAGTCGCTGTAGCCGGTGCGCTCCATGCCGGTTTCGATCGCCTCGATCACCGCCTCTGGTTCCACATCCCGGGCGGGGCGGGTGAGCATGCCGGGCTGGCAGAAGCGACAGCCCCTGGTGCAGCCCCGCCGGATCTCCACCGTGAGCCGGTCGTGCACCGTCTCCACATGGGGCACCAGGCCCATGGCGTAGTGGGGCATGGGGGTGGCGGTGCGCCGCTGGATGCGCGCCGGCAGGCCCGGCTCCAGGGGCTCGATGCTCACCCCATCGGCGCCAGGGCCGTAGAGGCTGGGCACGTAGACCCCCGGCACCTGGGCCAGATCGCGCAGCAGCGCCCTGCGGCTGAGGCCGGCGGCCCTGGCCTCGGCCACCACCAGGCCGATCTCCGGCAGCAGCTCCTCACCATCGCCGAGGGCGAAGAAGTCGAAGAAGGCGGCGAAGGGCTCCGGGTTGCTGGTGGCGGTGGGGCCGCCGGCGAACACCAGCGGCGGGGCATCGGCCGCATCCAGGGGCAGGTCACCGCGATCGGCGGCCCGCAGCGGCACGCCGGCCAGATCCAGCATCTCCAGGATGTTGGTGCCGCCCAGCTCATAGCTGAGGCTGAAACCGAGGATGTCAAAGCTATATAGGGGCCGCCGGCTCTCAACACCAAACAGCGGCAGCTGCCGCTGGCGCAGGCGCGCCGATAGATCCGCCGCCGGCAGATAGGCCCGATCGCAGAGCTGGCCGGGCAGGGAATTGAGGATTGAATAGAGAATGATATGGCCGGTATTGCTGGCCCCCACCTCGTAGACCTCGGGATAGGTGAGTGCCCAGCGCACCCCGGCGGCCGGCCAGGCCCGCTGCCAATCCCGTTTCACCACCCCCAATTCATCGCCCAAGTAGCGGGCGGGCTTGCTGATCTGCAGGTCGATCAGGCCGTGGAAGTCGATCGGCTCCAGCAGCGCCAGGCCGGCCGGCGGGGCTGACGAGCCACTGATCGATCCACTCACTGATCCACTGACGGATCCAGGCTCATGCCCCTGCCCCGGCCCGGCAACTGGCTGATCACCGGGCTGATAGCCGGGTTGATTACTGGGCCCAGTGACAGAGGCGGCAAGGCTCACGGCAACACTCGCGCAAAGGGCGACACCGGGGGCGGCACCAGCGAAGTGTCGATCGTATGCAGGCCAGGGCGCCGAGGGGCGCCATAGGACAATCCGGCCAAGACCTCGATCGGCGCGCGCGCCCTCTCCCCATGGTGCAGGTGAATGGCAACTACCTCAAGCTCAAGGCCGGCTATCTGTTTCCGGAAATCGGCCGGCGGGTGAAGGCGTTCAGCGAGGCCAATCCCACGGCCCCGATCATCCGCCTGGGCATCGGCGATGTGACCGAACCGCTGCCCGAGGCCTGCCGCCAGGCGATGCAGGCGGCCATTGATGAACTGGGTACCCGCGAGGGTTTCCATGGCTACGGCCCCGAGCAGGGCTACCTGTGGCTGCGGCAGGCGATCGCCCAGCACGACTTCCAGGCCCGCGGCGCCCAGGTGAGTGCCGAGGAGATCTTTGTGTCGGATGGCTCCAAGTGCGATAGCGCCAACATCCTCGACATCCTCGGCGAGGGCAACCGCATCGCCGTCACCGATCCGGTGTATCCCGTTTATGTGGATAGCAACGTGATGGCGGGCCGCACCGGCAACGCCGACGAGCTGGGCCGCTACGCCGGCCTCACCTACCTTCCCATCAGCGCCGAGAACGGCTTCTGCGCCCAGATCCCCAGCGAGAAGGT
>CANHSW010000189.1 GCA_947463165.1 Cyanobacteriota bacterium | reverse complement strand
TCCGCTTCATGTCGCACGTCTTCCGCACGGGAGAGCAGTCGCTGACGCTCAGCAAGATCGGCCCAGTGCCGATCGAATGGAGCCGGGATCTGCCACCAGATCCCAGCAGCGTCACGGTCATTCGTGACGCCAGCGGGCGCTACTTCGCCTCCTTTGTGGTGGAGGTGGAGCCAACGCCGCTGCCCCCGAATGGCAAGGCGATTGGTATCGACTTGGGCTTGGCATCCCTCGCCGTCACATCAGCTGGTGAAAAGATCGCCACGCCGAAGTTTCTGCGCTCTGCGCTGAAGCGTCTCCGGCGTCTGCAGCGGCACCTCAAGCACAAGCAAAAGGGTTCCAATCGCTTGGCGGCTGCCAGGCGGCAGGTGGCAGCACTTCACGCCTCCATCGCAGACAAGCGCCTCGATTTTTTGCATCAGCTCTCGACCCGCATCATCCGCGAAAACCAAACGGTGGTGCTGGAAGACCTGAATGTGTCGGGGATGCTGAAGAACAGGAAGCTGGCCCGCTCGATTGCCGACGCCGGCTGGCGGCAGTTCCGCACCCTACTGGAATCCAAGGCCGAGCAATACGGCAGGCAGGTGATGGTCATCAACCGATGGCTGCCCACCAGTCAGGTCTGTTCAGCCTGCGGACATCACGACGGCAAAAAAGAGCTGTCGATTCGGGAATGGCAGTGCCCGAGTTGCGGAACGGTTCACGACCGCGACATCAACGCTGCTTTGAACATCCTCGCCGCCGGACTGGCGGAGAGTCAAAACGGGCGTGGAGCCGCGCATAAGTCCACCCTTGCGGTGGCAGCAGGCTGTGAAGCGCCAACCCACCCGATCGCTGAAGCACCCTCATGCGCAGCGTAGAAGGAATCTCCGCCGTTCACGGCGGGGAGGAAGTCAACCGCTGGTCTTTCAGGCCCGTTGCCTTCGCTGCATCCTGGAGCTGGTTGAGAAGAGCCGGCGTGGCCACACTGCGCAGTTCACTGGCCTCGAAATCAGCGAGAAGCTGCTGCTCTGCAGGCTCCAGTTCAGGTGAAGAGGGGATGGTCATGATTCAGGCCCAGCGGGCGCGGATGGCGTGTACAAGTGGTTGGCCTTGCGGCTGGGAATGATCGTTTTCAGAAACAGGTTTTCTGCGGTTTCGATCATCGGCACCAGGTGGATGTAGCCATGGAGGCGCACCACGAGGATGCGCTGCCCTGGATAGCGCTGCTGGTTGGGGTGCTCCAACACGTCGAGCAGATCGCCAGCCTCAATCGCAACCACCACCGCCTCGAAGCACAGCTGCCGTTCGGCCAGGAGTTGAGCATTTTTCTCAGGGCTCCACGCGAAGGGCTTCATCAGGCCAGCCTAGCGAGGCTGTGTGCCTGATGTCATCAGCCTTGCCATGCAATCCCCGACCCTGGGAGCCGGCGATGCTGCCATCGGGCCGGGGGTATTCCACCGGTACGCCATCGCGCAGCAGCTGATGGAAGGAGCAGTTGGTTTGGGTGATGGACGGGGTGCCCAGGCGCAGCAACTTGCGCAGGGCTTCTTCTCGGGCGTCGTCAGGAATGGTGGGGTTGAGGCGGCCTATGGCCTGGCGTAGGCGGCCCAGTAGCAGCACATCGCTAAATGATTCCAGTTCCGCCGACGGGTCCCCGGGTGCCAGCTGGGAGCCGGGGAGGACGGCATAGCCCAGCGCCTGGAACCGGCCCAGGGCTGCCGCTTCGACCATGGATTCGGAGAAGCCAGTCATGCCAAAGCCTCGTTGACGGCTTGATGGAAGGCCCTGAAGCTGGCGGATCGGCTGCGGTGCGGATCCAGGACGGCACCGATCGCACGTGCGGTGTCGATCTTGCGGAGTCCGCCCAGGACATATCCATGACGCTGAAGTACTCGTTCGAAGGCTTCCCAGGTGCCTCCCGCGATGGCATCGGGATCACGAAAGCCCTGCCTGCTGGGAAGGTTGGCGGGCGCGCGTGGATAGATCTTCCGCACTGCTTCCCAATCGCCGAAGAACCAGGCTTCGAGTTCTTCGATCGCCACCCGGTTGACGAGCTGCCAAGTGTCGTTCCCTGCTGAACTTCTGATGCGCAATCCAGCCCGCGTAGCGATGGCTTCGAGTTGTTGCTTGAGGGCATGGCAGTCGTCATCGTCACGGTCGACCACCACCACAATGCGCATACCGGGAGGAAGCCAACTGGCGTAGCCACGCAGCCTTGCTTCCAGCTTGGTCAGCAGATCACTCTTCCCCTGGAACGGGCGCACATCGAAGGTGCAACCCTGCGGGAGCAACCTCGGCATCAGCGCGCGAAGGAAGGCCTCCATGGAAGGTTCCTCCACCAGGAATTCCAGATGGCTGGCGGCCATGGTCATCGCCCAGTCAGGGGCCTCGTTGGGGCGCCTTGGTTCACCAGGGGGTCGCCCACCCCGAGCTGGCCCTCCATCCATAGCTGGCCCAACAAGGCGCCTTCCGCCATGAACGCCTGGACGCCCTGGAGGTCGCTGGCTCGCTGGGCCTGGGTGTAACCCTGTGCATCGCGCCACAAAACACGTACCTCCTCTGGCCGCAAGCCGTTGAGGAAGAAGGGGGAATGGGTGGTGACCAAGAGCTGGGTCTGGGCGATAGCAGCGCGGCACTCCTCGGCGAGTTCAGGCAGCAGGCGTGGATGGAGGAAGTTCTCCGGCTCCTCGATGCCGATGAAGGGGGGAGGCGAGGGATCGTTGAGCATCACCAGATAGGCCAGCATCTTCAAGGTGCCGTCGGAGGCAAAGCGGGCCAGCACCGGATGGGAAAACGGGGCGTCCTTGATCTGGAGCAGCAGCCGGCCATCGGGCATTGTTTCGGACAACACGCTCTCGATGCGAGGCACACGCTGACGCAGCACAGAAAAGATCTGCTCCAATCGCTGCGGATGTTGCTCAGCTAAAAACTGGATCACATTGGCGATGTTGTCACCAGAGCGGCTCAGTCGGTCTTGGGGGCCCGCCTCCGGTTGGCCGCGAGCACTGTCAGCAGAGAGATAGGAGACATACCAACCGGTGATGAAATCACGCAACGCTGCCACTCGTGGGTGCTCGGCGAACTGACCAAGAGCATTCACCGCCAGCAGGTCGGCAGAATTCAGCGGCGTATCGACACGCTGATCCTCTTCATCAGGAAGTTCGCCACTGACGGCACTTCCCAGGCCCTCGCGATAGTCAAGGAATCGGAACGGTTGGCCATGGCTGCTGCGCTTCCAGCGCAACCACTCTTCTACCACTACTGGAGCCCCAGCCCGTTCGTCGACTGCGAGGTGATAGGTGATCAGCGGATAGCCGCGCTCGCGGTACTTGATCTCGATGGTGACCGGGCCATCACCACCACGGGTCTTGAGTTCCTTTGCTCGTCCGCGCTTATCCCAGGCACGACGCAGCCCAAACTCAAAACACTCGGCCAGGAAAGCAAAAACATCAAACACAGTGGACTTGCCGCTGCCGTTGGGCCCCAACAGCACCGTGAGCGGCATGAGGTCCTTGAACTCCACGTCGCGCAAGGCGCGGAAGTTGCGAACCTTGAGGTATTCAATCCGCGCCGGCGCGCGGGAAGTGGTGATTCTCCTGATCATGGTTGGGCCCCGCACAGGCGCGTGGCGGACGCCGCATCCACCAACCGGCGCACGGCTTCTGCGATCTTCTCGGGGGTCACCGCCCAGGGCTTGAGGGGAGCGCCGTTACTCGACATCGGTCTCACCATGGAGCCCGTCACTGGCCAGACACTAGATGGCACCAGCGTGGTTGGCAGGTGGGCTGGGTAGGGTCTCACGGATCAGCGTCGGCGGAGGCTGCGGGCGAGCAGCAGCCCCGCCGCCTGGGACGGCGACTTGAACTCGTAGTCCTGGAGCAGTTCCACCTGGTTGTCCTGCTTGGCAAGGACGCCCTGCCGGATGAGTTGCTCCCGCTTGCGCATCAGGGCGTCGGGAGAGCTGGCGGTGAAGTCCCTGCGCCCGAGCACTGGACAGCAGAGCAGGACCTCGTCCAGGAAGCCCTCCGCCTCATCGCGGTCCATCTCGGCCAGGTTGACTGCTTGGCCCTGCACCACGTATTCCAGGCGCCGCCCGAGGGGGGCCGCCTCCCCGGTGTACGCGAGGTCGGCGCCACCGTCCTCAGGGTCGGGACCCGTGAGCACGTACACGCCAGGCCGACCGACCTCCGGGCGCTGGTTGAACTCCTTGAGCTGGGAGCGAGGGATCACGTAGCCGGTGCCGCTCCAGTTCGTCTTCTCGACGATTCGCATCCCCTCCGGCAGCCCAGAGGGCACGAACAAGCGCAGGGCGGATGGGCGGGTGGTGGTCATGGGGTGAACGGCTTGGCCGTTCTGTACGCCTGGCGTTCCTGGCCGGACCCTTTGTGTGCGTCGGCTTAGCCAATTACATGAGCCACCAGGGCGAGCGAGCCATGTTCGCGACAGAGTGCCGATCCGCTGGCGGCTGCACAAACCCATCCCCGGGGCGTCCGTCCCGGCGTTGGCACTGGCGGTGGGAGGGGGGGACAGCGTCAACGGCAAGAGTCCGTCAGAACGAGATCACTGAACCTGGGCAAATGGAACTCACTGCTGTTGCTGTGGTTTCCCCCGTCGAGAGTTGCAGGCGAAGCTCATTCAGGAAATGGATAAGACACGTATCGATCCACGTGGCGCTCAGCAACCACTACGCGCGGGATCAGGCTTCGCCCAGCAGCGATGTGGATCTGCTCAACAGGCGGCCTCCGCTTGCCGTAGCAGATTGCTACGATTTTGTTTGAGTCGGTGTTGACTGGTTCATCCATGGCGAAATCCGCTTCCCCCGTGCGTCTGCAAGACGAATTGATGCGCAGGGCTGCCCTGGCTGGTGCCCTCCACCACCGCAGTGCCTCCCAGCAGATTGAGTACTGGGCCGCCCTGGGACAGGATGTGGCGGCGCTTCTCGATCCAGACCTTCTGCTTGATGTGAAGGCTGGATTGGCGCGGCTGCGGGTTGAACCAGTGCGAGCGGCGGCGGTGGCGCCGGAGAGCGTGTTCGCTTGCCTCGATGCC
>CANHSW010000188.1 GCA_947463165.1 Cyanobacteriota bacterium | reverse complement strand
GGGTTACCCGTTCGGGCTGGTGCTGATACTTGCCAGCGCGATCTTGATAGGTGGTTTCGCAGGGATCGCCTTCAAAAAAGAGCAGTTGACAGATCCCCTCGTTGGCATAAATACGACAATCTGCGCCGGAAGAATTGCTGAACTCCAGGGTGAGATGGCCTTCCCAGCTGGCTTCGGCGGGGGTGGTGTTCACGATGATTCCCAGCCTGGCATAGGTGCTCTTGCCCAGGCAGATCACGGTGATCGTCGGCGGCACCCGCAACTTCTCCAGGGCCACGCCTAGGCCATAGCTATGGGCGGGAAGGATGAAGAATTCACCATCTTCATCCCGATGTAAGGGTGCTGGATCCAGGTTGGCCGGATTAAACCGCTTCGGGTTCATCACCGTGCCTGGAATATGACGGAAGATCAGAAATTCTTTGGCTGATAGGCGCAGGTCGTAGCCATAGGAGGAGCAGCCATAGCTGAGCACCGGCTGGGCCGCCTGCTCAGGTTCGAGATGGCGCACCAAATTGGACTCGAAGGGCTGGAGCATGCCAGCCCTGGCCTGTTCGTTAATCCAGCGGTCGTTCTTGAGCATCAAAGACCTCGGCGTAGCTGGGTCACCTGGTCGGCCATGGCCATCAGTACGGCGGGCATGCTGGGGCCGGTGAGCATCACGTCTAGATGGGCCGGCCGCCGCTCCAGGCTGGCCACCACCTCATCTAGGGCCACATAGCCCAGCTCGATCGCCAGGCCCAACTCATCGAGCACCATCAAATCTACGGCGCCGCTAAGTAACTGTTCGCGGCTGAAGTTCCACACCTCGGCCACGGCCGTGGCCGCCTCGCCAGCCTCCCCGGCGGGCTGCTCCAGGCAGGCGGCCACGGCCGGGCGCAGCCACTGCAGCCGCCCGCACAGCCACAGGCTGGCCTCCACCCCTTGATCCACTCCTCCCTTGAGGAATTGGCTCACCAGCACGCGGCTGCCCAAGCCAGCGGTGCGCAGGGCCTGGCTAAACACGCCGCCGAAGCTGCCCCGAAACGGGGCGGTGTGCACCTGCAGCATTCCCTCTGGCAAGGTCTGCAGCCGTGGTGGCGGCCCGCTTCGATTGGCAGTCGCAGGCGCCAGCCGGGGGGAATGGCGAGGGGAGATAGCTGCAGGCGGCAGACCTGAGCCGGCCGGGCTGCCAGAGGTGCGGGCAAGACTGGCGGTCATGGGCATCCGGGCACAAGACTGAATGTAGCGGCATCGGGCCCCGTGGGCCAGGGCCGCACACCATCCCTGGTGGCAACAGACATACCAACAGCCCTGTTGCGCTCTAGGCCAAAACCAGGGCCGCAGCGCAAACTGTGTGCTTTGCTACTTGGAGCACCAGAAGCGCTCCTTAGCTTCCCGTAAATCGCCCCGTGGCCATGGTCGGCGCTACCAGCGGCTTCAGCCGAACCGCATCGACGCCCTCCACTGGCGCCCCGGGGTCGATCACTGGCATCGGTTCCGGTGTTGCTGGAGCGATCACCCTTCAAGAAGTGATTCGCAGCCTCAGCGGCAGCACCGTGGAAACGGTGGAGCGGAGCAAGACAATCTTCTTCCCCGGCGATCCGGCCGAGAAGGTTTATCTGTTGCGCCGCGGCGCCGTGCGCCTGTCGCGCGTTTACGAGAGCGGCGAGGAAATCACGGTGGCCCTGCTACGTGAGAATAGTTTATTTGGTGTATTATCCCTGCTAACGGGTCAGCGATCTGACCGTTTTTACCACGCAATTGCCTTCACTAGGGTAGAGATGGTAACCGCCCCAGCCACCTCGGTGCGCAAGGCCATCGAGCAGGATGCCAGCATGGGTTTGCTATTGCTGCAGGGGCTTTCATCTCGCATCCTGCAGACCGAAACCATGATCGAAACGCTTACCCATCGCGACATGAGTTCACGGCTGGTGAGTTTTTTGTTAGTTCTTTGCCGGGATTTTGGCGTGCCCAGTAGTGATGGAATCACCATTGACCTGAGACTCTCCCACCAGGCCATCGCTGAAGCCATCGGCTCCACCCGCGTCACGATCACCCGGCTGCTGGGGGATCTGCGCATCGAAGGACTGGTGACCATCGATCGCAAGAAGATCACCGTGTTCGACCCCATCGCCCTGGCCAAGCGCTTCAGCTGAGCTGGCCAGCGAAAACCCGCCAAGCAGAGCTGCCGCAGCATCACCAGCAGGATCGGCCTGGGGGATCTTGAGAGATACTGAAGCTCGCTGGAGCTAGTGGTGTCGGGCTGGCTACTGATCCTGGCGCTCTTGGTGCTTGGGGGAGTGCTCTCCACCCTCGGCGACCGGCTTGGCAGTTTGGTGGGCAAGGCCAGGCTGAG
The DNA here is from genome assembly GCA_947463165.1 of Cyanobacteriota bacterium. Taxonomy (GTDB): domain Bacteria; phylum Cyanobacteriota; class Cyanobacteriia; order PCC-6307; family Cyanobiaceae; genus UBA5018. The sequence continues at coordinate 2,698 of CANHSW010000188.1, read as the reverse complement.
CCTGTTCAAGCTGCGCCCTCGCCACACCGCCGTGCTGATCACGGTGCTCACCGGCAGCATGATCAGCGCCGTGTCCCTGGGCCTGATGCTGCTGGTGAGCCAACAGCTGCGGGTGGGACTGTTTGAGCTCGATCAAATTCAGGCCCGGCTCCAGGCCAGCCGTTCCGCCCTGGCCCGCACCAGCACGGAGCTGGCCAGCGCCGCCGCCGGCCGGCGCCAAGCCCAGCAGCTACTGCAGCAAGCCCAGCGGCGCACCGCCAGCCTGCGGCGCGATCTGGCGCCCCTGCAGGCCCAGCGGAACCAGCTGGAGGCTGAGCGCAACCAACTTGCCGCCGAGCGGGATCGGCTCAGCCAAGAGGTGGTGAATCGCGATGCCGACATCCGCCGCAACAAGCTCGAATTAGCTCAGGTGCAAAGGCGCATCGAGGCCGGCGCCAGCGAACTGCGCCAGCTGGAGGCCAGCATGGTGGCCCTGCGCCGGGGCGATGTGGTGATCGCCAGCGGTCAACCCCTGGCCAGGGCCAAAGTGAAGCTGGAACGCCCCGGTGAGGCCCGACCGGTGATCGATGCCCTGCTGCAGCAGGCCAACCGCATGGCCTTCCAGCGCACCCTGCCCGGCCAGCCCGCCAACCGCCAGATCCTGCTGGTGCCCCGCAGCGATATCACCAAATTGGAGGAGCTGCTCAGCAAGCCCGGCAGCTGGGTGGTGAGCATCCTCTCGGCCGCCAACGTGCTGCGCGGCGAGAAGCAGGTGCTGGCCTTCCCAGACCTGCGCCCCAACCGGCTGGTGGTAAGGGGCGGCGAGAGCCTGGCCAGCACGATCATCGAGGCGGATCTACGCAACCCGGAGGGGATCGCCCGGCGCCTCAACCTGCTGATGGCGGCCGCCTACGCCAAGGCCCAACGGCAGGGCACGATCAGCGACGGCTTGCAATTCGACGCCGCCGCCTTCAATCAGCTGGCGCGGGACCTCGCCGATCGGCCCGCCGGCGAGCTGGCCAACCTGGAGGCAGTGGCCCTGCGCGATGCGGAAACCCCGGATCCGATAGGGGTGGAGTTGCGCTGGCTGCAGCTGAATCGGCCTGTCAAATCGCTGCAACGCCCATGACCAGCAACGGCGGTCGCTGGGCGGCTTTGGATCCAGGTCGCAGCAAATGCGGCCTTGTGCGTTGCGATGCCAGCTGCAGTTTTGTGATGGCGGCGCTGATCGCACCGGCTGATCAATGCCTGGAACGGCTTACCGCCTGGCGAGACGATGGCCTGGAGGGGGTGGTGCTGGGCGACGGCACCGGCAGTGGCTCCTGGCCCCGGCAGCTGCGGCGCCTGGGATTGGCCGTCAGCCAGGTGAACGAGGCGGGCAGCACCCTGGCCGCCCGCCACCGCTACTGGCAACTGCAGCCGGCCAGGGGCTGGCGGCTGCTGCTGCCGCCCGGGCTGCGACTGCCCCCCAGGCCACTGGACGACCTGGCTGCCCAACTGCTGCTGGAGCGTTGGTTGGGCGGCAGCCTGGAACGGGACTCCCACTTGGAAGCCCAGCTGTTGCAGGCCCTAAACCAGGACAAACAGCGGCTCGATCAGAAGCGGGCACGCACTGTGAAGACGTAGTCGCCGCCGGGCTCCAGCTGATAGTCCACCTTGACCAGGAAGCGCAGCAGGGCATCTTGAATCAAGGCCCGACCCAGGGAGGGTTCCACCGACAGCTGGCCCCGGGCAAAACACCAGCGGAAGGTCCACTGAAAGCCTCCGGCGCTCACCTCGCCCTCCAACAAGCGCTCGCTGAAGCTCTGGCGGAGCACCCGCAGTTGAGCCGTGGTGGCGGGAAGACGGGCCATCGAATCAGCCTGGCGGATCAGCCAGCTGAAAACCGTTCAGGCGGTTACCGGCCCTTTCGTAGCCGAGGCGCTGGATCAATGCGATCCCCGCCACCACCTCCGTGAGCACGGCAGCTAGCGCCGGCTGTTCGGCCGGCGAGAAGCGGCCCAGCACGTGGCCCACGGTGCGCTGCTTGCGCTCGGCGGGATTTTCCGCCGGCGCACCGATGCCGATGCGCAGCCGAGCAAACTCCTGGCTGCCCAGATGGCTGATGGTGCTGCGCAGGCCATTGTGACCCCCAGCACTGCCGCTCAGCCGCAGCCGCAACCTGCCCAGGGGGAGATCCATGTCGTCTACCAACACCAACAGCTCCTCTGGACTGAAGCCAAACCAATCGAGCGCCGCGCGAATCGAGCGGCCGCTGTCATTCATGTAGGTCTGCGGCATCAGCAGGCGCAGCCGGTCAGGGCCTTCGCCCAGCTCCGCCACCAGACCATGCAATTTGGCCTGGGAGCGAAAACCACCACCGCCGCCGCCACCAACAGCAGCACCAGCAGCATCGCCAACAAGCTTCTCCAGGGCCATGAAGCCCACGTTGTGACGGGTGCCGGCATACTTCGGGCCTGGATTGCCCAGTCCAACCACCAGCTTTAAAGCCACCTGCTCAGGCCAGAGGAGAAACTTCGCCCGCAGGCAAGGCGACTGCGGGATCAGCCGAGCCAGACAGATCGTCGCCAGCAACCGCAGGCGGTTGAACCAGCTGGGGATCGGCAACAGGGGCAGCTGCCTGGGCCAGAGATGTTGCCTGGTCGACAGGAGCTTGCTGGGCTACAGCCGTGGGCTGGGCTAGAGGAGCTGCCTGGGTCAAAGCAGCTGGCTGGGCATT
>CANHSW010000187.1 GCA_947463165.1 Cyanobacteriota bacterium | reverse complement strand
GCGCACGAACTGATCCGTTACTAGATCGCGGGCCACCAGGTTTGGATTTAGTGTTTTCAGGAAAGCTTGATCGCCTTCCACCTGGGTAACTTTTAGCAACCGCACTAGCTCCTTGGTGTAGGAATCAAATGGATAGGGCTGGAAGTCGATGCGTTGATTTTTCCATTCAGGATGCAGAATTGCCCGATCTTGAACATAGGGTTTGCCGTAGGCTGTGAGCGCTCGGGTGAGTATCGCCTTGCTGTGGGGGGTGTAATTACGACCGCCTTCTTGGCTGAGAATGTCTGCCACTTCCAGGCGGTTGCCCTGCATCCAGCGCTGGGAGCTAACGATGGCATTCACCACACGCTGGGTCCACTCGGGCCGGCTTTTTACATCTTCTTCGTGCACCAGCACGACGCAGCAGGCATGGTCGTTCCAGATATCACCGCTGAACCGCAGTACTTTGCCGATTTTTTTAGTTTCCGCCGCCGCATTGAATGGTTCGGCTACGATATAGCCGGCAATCTTATTGCTGGCCAGGGCGGGCACCATCTCCGCCGGTGGCAATACGATCAGATTTACCTCCCTTTCGCCCAGGGGTGCCTCCAGTGGCCTGCGCACCACTTTTAGTCCATTCTTCTGCAGCAACTGTTGCAGCAGAATGTTGTGAATCGAATACCAGAACGGTATCGCCACCACTTGACCGCCCAGATCTGTGGGTTTGTTGATGCTCTCCCGCACCGTTAGGGCGGAGCCATTGGTGTGGTTCCAGGCCACCACCTTGGCGGGAAAATTCTTGCCATATCGAATCCAGATTGTGGTGGGAAAGAGCATGTGCACCACATTCACCTGACGCGAAAGAAAGGCTTCCGATAGTTGGGCCCAGGAGCGAAAGCGGGTGGGATCGCTCGCCGTCAGGCCCTGGTCCTTGAACGCTCCCCTGGCGTCGGCGATCAGCAGAGGAGAGGCGTCAAGAATTGGCAAATAGCCGATCTTCACGGGCTGATCCTGGCTTTTGGCGAGGGAGGGGCTGGCTGCCTGGGCGGGCAGCTGGCGCCCCAGCAGGCTCAAACCGGTGGAGGCGGCCAGCAGACCTCCAAATTGGAGGAACTGGCGGCGGTTCATGCCGCAGCAGTCGCAGCTGAGTGGGTGATGGATAGCCATGGCTTCAAGGATTCAGGGTTGTAGGATGTCGCTTAGTTGACGCAATATGTCTCGTCGTAGATCAAGGCGTTCCCTGTCGTCTAGGGCGCGCACTCCCGTCCATTGGCTATGGATCTGGCCTGGCTGAGACCGCATCAACAGGATTCGATCGCCCAGGGCCAGGGCCTCATCCACGTCGTGGGTGACGATCAGCACGCCGGTGCCAATTCGGGCCACGATGTTATGCACAAGCCCTTGCATATCGGCGCGCGTAACGGCATCAAGGGCGCTGAAGGGCTCATCCAGTAGCAGTAGCCGGGGCCGCCTTACCAACACCCTGGCCAGGGCCACCCGCTGCCCCATCCCTCCCGATAGCTGCGCAGGCGCCTTGGCGGCATGGGCCCCCATACCCACCAAATCAAGGGCTTCTTCAATCCGATCGTGGCGCTGGCGGCGCGACAGCGGCTCCGAATGCTTCAGGCTGAGCCCAAAGCCCACATTTTGATAAACATTGAGCCAGGGCAACAGGGCTGGTTGCTGAAACACCACCCCCACCCGTGGATGGGGCCCCTGGCTTGGTAAACCATCGATCAGCACCCGGCCCCGCTGCAGCTCCACCAGTCCGGCGGCGAGATTTAGCAGCGTCGATTTACCGCAGCCGCTGGGGCCCAGCAGCACGCTGATCTCAGCCATGGCCAGCTCCAGGTGGAGCTCCTGCAGGATCGGCTGATCCACCTCGGCAGACCGGCGCTTGCGGAACCGATGGCTGATGCCCTCAAGTTGCAGCAAGGGGGGAATGGCGGCCGATGGATCCGCCGCCAGCGCAGCAGCCATCAGCTGCTCCGCCACGAATCCGCAGCAATGCAATCAGGCAAGCAGACTGCCACCCATGGAAAAAGCTTTGAACGCAATTTCAATCGGTTTATTGGAGTATTAGTGCAGCTTAGGGGGATCGGCGTTTTCCCTTTGTGTCTCGGGTTACATCGCGGCGGGCCTGGCTTGTTGTCCGGGCAACTCCGAGCTGTGGCACTTGGCTTGAAGATCGACATCGTCTGAACATGTCGTGTGCCGCTTTCAGTGTCTGCAGAGGCTCCAGCCAGGCCGGCACCAGGGGCAGATCTGCTGCTGACAACGCGAACCATCGCCCGCCAATCCCTGGCCCCCCTCGCTGAGGGCATCGACCGCCAAGGCCTTTACCCCAGGTCAGTGCTCCAGCAGTTGGCCTCCGTGGGCTCCCTGAGCGCCCACCTGCGCAGCCACGGCCAACCTTCCGATCTAGCTCTTTCCATCCAATTAATCGCCGAGATCTCCCGGGTGTGCGGCGCCAGCGGCTTCATGGCCTGGTGTCAGGCGGCCTGCGGTCTCTACCTGGAGGAATCCGGCAATCCAGCCCTCAGCGGTGAGCGCTTACACCGCCACATCACGGGGCAAACCCTCGGGGGCACGGGCCTATCCAATCCAATCAAGAGTTACGCGGGCATCGAGAAGCTGCTGCTCAAGGCCACGCCCGAAGGCGATGGCTACAGGCTTAATGGCTCTTTGCCATGGGTGAGCCATCTCCAACCCGATGGCTACTGCGGTGTGATTGCCCAGGTGGTGGCAGGGGGTGTCGCCACCGGTCGGGATGTGATGGTGCTGCTGCCCGGTACAGCGCCAGGACTGGAATTGCTGCCTTGCCCTGCCTTTTCCGGCATGGAGGGCACCAGCACCTTTGCGATCCGCCTGAACAACTTCAAGGCCGGATCCGCCGATGTGATCGCAGAAGACGCCAAGGCCTTCATCAAGCGGATTCGCGCTGGCTTCGTGTTGCTCCAATGCGGCATGGGCTTGGGGGTGATCCAGGGCGCCATCGACTCGATCCGGGCCGTGGAAAGCAGCCTGGGCAGCGTGAATCGCTTCCTCGACGACCAGGCCGACGACCTGCAAGTCGAGCATGACGCCCTCAAGGCCGAGATTCTGGAGCTGGCCCGCAACCCTTTGCCGCCGGACCTCCGACGGCTCATCGCTGTTCTCGCTGGGCGCGCCCGATGCTCTGAATTGGCACTCAAGGCCGCCCAGGCCGCCCTGTTGCATCAAGGCGCCAGAGGCTATCTAGCCAGCTCGCCAGTGCAACGGCGCATTCGCGAATCCCACTTCGTGGCCATCGTGACCCCAGCCCTCAAGCATCTGCGCCTGGAAATTGATCGGCTGAGCCGCGATCTCACCGATTGATCCCCGCAGGTGTTTCGCCAGCAGGTAATACCTGCAGCTAATTCCATCGGGTATTTCTTTCAACCAGCGCTCTTTTCCTGCCTCCGCAGATTCACTCCATGAGCACCACTTCTCCTCTTCAACCACCTGTTAACACCGTGAAAGCGCATCTGCGCCCGATCGACCGGGACGGTCTGCTGGCTTTTGCCGAAAAAGGCCGCAATAACCCAACGGCTCGGGGCACCAACAGGGTGCACACCGTTACAGACGGCCAGTACCGCACCCTCAATTACATCGGCGACCACGAACCGGTGGTGGTGGATGAACCGCTGCATCTGTTCGGGCAGAACACGGCACCGGCCCCCGGGGAAACCGTGCTGGCGGGTCTCGGCGGCTGCCTGGCGGTGGGAATCACGGCCGTGGCCACCTGGAAGCAGGTGCATCTCTCCCGCTTGGAGCTGTTCTTGGAGGGTGACATTGGCAATCCAGCCGCCTGGGGTGCCGGTGGCGCCCTGGATACACCAGCTGCCGAGATGGGCTTTCAAGCGATTCGCGTCCAGGTTCTGATCGAAGGTGATGCCAGCGACACTGAGCTGCAGGCGATCGTGGACCAGGCGAACCACTACTCGCCAGTTGCCAATACCCTCCGCAATCCAGTACCCCTGCAGCTGAAAACCCTGTTGCAGTGATCAATGTGGCCGTCCGCCGCCGACTTGGGCGACTGGCTCGCGGGCGAATAATCCCTCGCGCCAGGTGCCACCGCTCAGCCTGATTGCCGCTTGGCAGCCCTGCTGGCGGCAAACTGAAACATTGTTGGATTAGCCACATCGGCTTGTCATCGAAACCACAGGTGCGGCCCAGAGGATCGCCATAGGCTGGCCGGATCAGCACCGCAACCATGGCCAACTCCTGGTCTTTTGAAACCAAGCAGATCCATGCGGGGCAGGTGGTTGATCCCACCACCCAATCCCGGGCATTGCCGCTGTATCAGACCACCTCTTACACCTTCCGGGATACCAGCCACGCCGCTAATTTGTTTGCCCTCAAGGAGCTGGGCAACATCTATACCCGGATCATGAATCCCACCCAGGCGGCCGTGGAGGAAAGGCTCGCTGCCCTGGAGGGAGGGGTGGGCGCCCTGCTGGTCGCCAGCGGACAGGCCGCCGAAACCATTGCCATTTTGAACATTGCTGAGGCAGGCGATCACATCGTTTCCAGCCCCTCGCTCTATGGCGGCACTTACAACCTGTTCCACTACACCCTCCCCAAGCTGGGCATCACGGTGTCCTTCGTTGACAACCCCGATGATCCCGCCTCTTGGCGTGCAGCGGTAAAGCCTAATACCAAGGCTTTCTTTGGTGAATCGATCTCCAACCCCAGGAACGACGTTCTCGACATCGAAGCCGTGGCGGAGATCGCCCACGAGGTGGGTGTGCCGCTGATCGTGGACAACACCGTCGCCACTCCTTATCTAATCCGTCCAATCGAGTGGGGGGCCGATGTGGTGGTCCATGGCACCGCCATCGGCGGTGTGATCATTGATAGCGGTCGCTTTGATTACGGCGCCCATCCCGAACGCTTCCCTAACTACAACCAACCTGATTCCAGCTACCACGGTGTTGTTTATGCCCGCGATCTGGGGTGGATGGCGCCTTCGGTGTGAATCTCTCCTTCATCCTCGGTGATGTGCGCAGTCTGGTCATTCACCCGGACTCCACCACT
>CANHSW010000186.1 GCA_947463165.1 Cyanobacteriota bacterium | reverse complement strand
GTGCAAGGGGCTGAATGACTCGACATGATTGATCAGCCTGATTCACTAGCCTCAACTCACTGGTCTTGACTCACTGAGCGTGCCGGACGCCCCCGGTTGGCAAAACTGGAGCGGGTGCTGGCAACCCATCCCCCATGACCATCCCCCATAACCATTACCCACGACCATGACCAATCCCCATGACTGACAGCAATGACACGGTGTTCGGGCGCATCCTGCGCGGTGAGATTCCCTGTGACCAGGTGTATGCCGATGAATACTGCCTGGCCTTTCGGGATCTGACCCCCCAGGCGCCGCTGCATGTGTTGGTGATTCCCCGGGAGCATCTGATCAGCCTGGGCGAGGCCGAGCAGCGCCACGGCGAGCTGCTCGGTCACCTGCTGCTGGTGGCCGCCAAAGTGGCGCGGCAGGAAGGGTTTGACAGCTTCCGCACGGTGATCAACACGGGGGCGGAAGCCGGCCAAACGGTGTTCCACCTGCACCTGCACGTACTGGGGGGGCGGTCGCTGGGCTGGCCCCCGGGTTAAGTCCGCCCAACGGCTGGGCCAAAGAGCAGCAACAATGATCCGATGCGCTTCGCTTCATGACTCTCCTCAAGGCCTTCCGCAGTCAGCTGGGCAAGCTGCAGCGCCTGGCCCAGCCCTACTTCTTGCCCCTAGAGGACACCAGCGCCTGGCAGTTCCTACTACTGCTGCTGGCCATGCTGGCGGTCGTGGTGGGCACCACCTTGCTGCTGCTCACCGCTGCGGTCCAGCTGTCGGGAGCGCTGGTGCCGGAATTGCGCAGCCGCTTCCTGCCCGGGGTGCCTGAACAACTGGCCGCCATCTGGGGGGGACCGATCGGAGCGGTGGTGGTGGCCCTCACCGTTGCCGCATTAGGCTGCTTTGCAGCTTTTCGCAGCAAATTACGCCAAGGACGCTGGCTGCCCTGGCTACTGCTGGGGGTGATCGTATTGCTGATCCTGGTGATCAACGGCATCAATGTGGGCATCAGCTACGTCGCCCGCAACGTTGACAACACCTTGGTGGCCTACAAGGCAGATGACTTCTGGAAGACGGTTGCGATCTACGCTTTCTGCCTGGTGCTCGCCCTGCCCATCAGAGCGCTACAAAGCTATTTAATCCCTAAACTTGGCCTGCTCTGGCGGGAGTGGCTGAGCGGTCGACTACTAAGTCGCTACCTCACAAATCGAGCCTATTACATCCTTAATCCCAACGACGAATCCAGCGAGGAAATCGACAATCCAGACCAACGCATTTCCCAGGACGTCGGCAGCTTTACCACCACCAGCCTGTCCGTTGCCGTGGAGGTATTCGCGGCACTGCTAACCTTCTTTAGCTTCATTATTGTGCTTTGGGGCATTAGCTCTCAACTGGCAATATGGCTGCTAGTTTATTCCGTACTCGGCACAGCTGTGGTGATTTTCGCCAGCCGCAAGCTGGTGATCCTGAACTACCAGCAGCTCAAGCTTGAGGCGGATTTCCGCTACGGACTCGTCCACATCCGCGACAACGCCGAATCGATCGCCTTTTACCGCGGCGAGCGCCAGGAATTCGGGGAAGCCGATCGTCGATTGAGTGGGGCTATTCGCAACTTCGATCGCCTGATCATCTGGCAGGCGCTAATCAGCGTGATTCAACGCTCCTACGACTACTTCTCTCGCTTCCTGCCCTGGCTGGTGATCGCACCAATCTACTTCGCCAAACAGGTTGACTTTGGTGTATTTGGCCAGGCAAGTATCGCCTTCTCCCAGGTGCTGTTCTCGGTGAGTTACATCGTGAACAACATCGATCAATTGGCCTCCTTCTCCGCCTCGATCAGCCGCCTCGAGGGCTTCCAGGCCAAGGTGGACGAGATCAGCAGCGCGGCTGGGCTGCTGGAAGGCGGCCATGGCAGCGCTGCCGAGGGCGCAGGTGCCATCGCTGGAGCTGGCATCTTGGTGAGCCATGTGGACCTGATGCCCCCCGGCAGCTCCCGCCTGCTGGTGCGAGATCTCAGCCTGGCGGTGAATGCCGGCGAGCGCCTGTTGGTGGTGGGCCCCAGCGGTTGCGGCAAGACCTCCTTCCTGCGCACGGTGAGTGGGCTATGGCCACCCAGCTCGGGCTATGTGGAACGCCCACCGGAGGGAGAATTGTTGTTCATTCCCCAGAAGCCCTACATGCTGCTCGGCAGTCTGCGGGAGCAGCTCTGCTACCCCCTGGCGCCGGATCGCTTCAGCGATGAGCAATTGCGCCATGTGCTGGAGCAGGTGATGCTGGCGGAACTGGTACAGCGCTATCCAGACCTGGACATCAAACAAGATTGGCCGCGGCTGCTTTCCCTGGGGGAACAGCAGCGCCTCGCTTTTGCGCGGCTACTGCTGAGCTCCCCCCGCTTTGTGGTGCTGGATGAGGCCACCAGCGCCCTGGACGTGAACACCGAGCGACACCTCTACAAGCTGCTGGCCGAGCGAGAAATGGCCCTGGTGAGTGTCGGTCACCGGCCCACGCTCACCTCCTTCCATGAGCTGGTGCTGGAACTAGACGGCACCGGCGGTTGGCGACTGCTGCCCGCGGCCGGCTATGAAGTGGGCCGCAGCGCCTAAAACCATGCCAAATCCAGACCCCCAACCCAATGCTGAGCCCCAGGCCAGTGCTGAGCAACAGCCCAATCCCGAGCAACAGCTAAAGGCTGAGCAACAGCCCAGTGGCCAGCCCCAGCCCAATGGCCAAGCGAAGCCCTCTAGCCAACCGCAACCACCAACCACCAGCGCCACCACCCATGACTCGCCAGCCTTTGGCTGGAGCGCCTACGCCGAAAGAATCAACGGTCGCTTCGCGATGCTGGGCTTTGTGGCTGTGCTGCTGATAGAAGCCCTCAGCGGCGACAACTTCCTCCACTGGGCGGGCCTGGTGCCCTGAGCTTGGTGAGCTGAGCTTGGCGATTCGAACTGGGTGACATTCCTCATCGCTAGGGCAGGGGGATCAAATCCACCTGCCAGAGCCCGTTACGGCCCACCTGTACGGCCAATTCGCGGCCATCGGCCCGCAGGCTCAGCTGCTGCGGCACCCCCGGCGGCAGCATCGGAATCAGCTGCAGGCTGGCCATGGAACGGCGATAAAGCAGCAGTTCGGTGCGCCCCTCCAGCAACCGCACCAGGACCAGCCGCTCCCCGCTGGCGTCGACGGCCACGCTCAGGGGCTGGGAATCGGCGCGATTGAGGTTGGGCAGAGGCACGGGCAGCTGGCGTTGCAGATCGAGCAGCAACACCTGCTCGCGGCCACCGCGGCCCACGATCAGAGCCAGCCATTGATCCGAGAGAGCCGGCTCCCGGCTGCTACCAACCTGCTGCAACTGGCGGTTGAGTCCCGGCAGCGGCATCGGCATGTTGGCGCCACAGCCTGCCAGCAGCAGGCACAAGCCAGCCAGAACGGCCGGCAAAGCCACTGGGATGTTCATCGCGGAATGCTCATAGCTGATCTGGAGCTGCCAACCATTAGGGAGCCACTCTTATGCCGCTAAATCCCATAATCCATGCCACTAAATCCCATGACCTGGTTAATACAAATCATCTGGTAGACACAAATCATTCTGTAGGCCCCAATCATTCTGTAGACCCCAATCATTCTGTAGGCCCCAATCCAGCATCAGCACCCCGCAGGGGTTGCCCGGCCGGTGGATCGGCTTCCAGCAGCGAGCTGAGGTCGAACAGCTGCACCCGCTGGCCGCCGTTTTGCAGGAGCTGGATTGCCAGGCGCTGGCCATTGGGGGCCAGGCTCAAGCGCAAAGGCACTGGATTGCCGGGCAAAGGCAGCTGATGCAACCTGCCGGTAACCCTGTCAACAATCACGGCCAAGCGCTGATCACCGCGCTGCACCAGGGCTGCCACATAGCGACCATTCCAGCTCAGAGCGGGGGAACTGTGGGGTTCGTGGCCCCGCAGCTGGGGTAGGGGCAGCAGCTGGCCATCCGGCAGACGCTGCAACAACAGGCTGGGGCGCCCCTGGCGCTCCCCGATCGTGGCCAGCAGTTGGCCGTTGCCACTGAGGGCCGGCTGCTGGCGATTGCCGCCGCCACCGAGCTCAGCAGCGGGGGCCTGGCGACGGCCCCACCAGCCAAAGTCGCCGTCACAACCGCCCAAAAGCAACGGCAACACCAAAATGGCCAGGCTGGCGGCAGACCAGCGAGGCAGTTTGCGGCTGAGGTGTCCCCCAGGCCGAGCAGGGCCAGGCGGCAGCAGGGGGGAGATCAGTCGTCGAAACGGGAGCTGTTGTCGCGGGGACGCGCCTCACTGGTTGTTGGGCGCTCGATAGGGCCGGAGCCAGAACGAGGGGCGGGGCTGGAGCCGGGGGCAGGGGGGACTGCGCGGCTGCCTAGGGGCGAAAAATTGGCATCACTGATGGCAGCGGCCCCAGGGGCGGGGGCAGATCGGGCGGCACCCGTGATTGGAGACCCCTGGGGCACACCAGGAGCTGCACTGCGGGAATCGCCAGGGCGAGCAGGGGCTGGCGCGGTTGCCGCGGGGCGCCGGCTGGAGCGGGGCATGGCCTCAGCGGCAGAGCTGGCACGACTACCACTGCGGCTGTCTGAGGTTGCCTCCCGCTCCCGTCGGCGACTGCCGAAATCGGCGCTGGGGTTGCGGTTGGCGGCGCCGTAGCTGCGGGAACTGCCAGGACGCCCAGCAATTCCCCTATCCAGCCCATCGGCCGGCTGGTCTTCCGCTGCAGAACGTTCCCGCCAGCCATCGCGGTCCAGGTCTTGAGGATCGCGGCGGCTGGCGGCCCGCTCGGGGATGGCAGCGCGGCTAGGGGGCCGACTGGGCCGGTAAAAATCGTCTGGCTCCTCCTCGTCAGGGCGGGAGCGGATGCGGCGGCGCAGCGGCTGGGGCTCGTCGAAGCGGTCGCGGTCATCGGCCCAGCCGCCACCACCCATGCGCGGACGCACCGGTTCCGGCCCGGGCTCCTCATCGTCGAAGTAGGAGGAACGCCTGGCCTGCTCGGTGGTCACCCCCCGCAGCCGCACGCTCTCGTAGGCGAAGAAAACGGTGGTACCAGCCAGCAGAAATTGGCCGAACTGCAGGATTGGATCGAG
>CANHSW010000185.1 GCA_947463165.1 Cyanobacteriota bacterium | reverse complement strand
TGCATCCAGCCACACCACCACCCCCTGTTGCATGTGACCCCAGTTCTCGGGCCGGGTCACCACCCCGCCGCCGGTGGCCACCACCAGCGAATGCCAGCTGGCGATTTGTCCCAGCACCGCCGTCTCCAGATCGCGGAAGCCCGGCTCGCCCACCTCTGCAAACAGTTCTGGAATCGAGCGGCCCGCCACCCGCTCCACGCTGGTGTCGGCATCGAGAAAGCGATAGCCCAGCGCTGCGGCCAGGGGCTTACCCACGGCGCTCTTGCCCGTGCCCATCATCCCCACCAGGTAGAGATTCAAGCCCTCCAGTCGCCGCGCCAGGTCGCCGTGGGTGGGGTGGGTCATCGGCTGCAGAGCTACCGCTGCCGTTTCTAAGATGGGGCATCAAAAGCAGCGGCGGATGATGGCAGCCCCAGCAGCGCACGGCCGGGGGAGGCCCTGTGTGATCACCCGCCGAGCCAGCTTCAGCGCCAGCCATCGCTACTGGCTGCCTGAGCTATCGGCCGACGACAACCGGGCCCGTTTTGGTGCCTGCACCTACGCGCCGGGCCATGGCCACAACTACGAGCTGATCACGGCGATGGCCGGGCCCCTCGACGCCGATGGCATGGTGCTCAACCTCTCCGAGGTGAAGCACGCCATTAGGGCAGAGGTAACCGGTCAGTTGGATTTTCGCTACCTCAATGAGGTGTGGCCGGAGTTCGACCTCGCTCGCCCCGACGGCATGCTGCCCACCACCGAGGCCCTGGTGCTGGCGATTTGGCGTCGTCTGGCGCCCAAGTTGCCGCTGGTGGGCCTGCGCCTCTACGAACAACCCCACCTCTGGGCCGACGTCCTCGACGACTCCATGGAAGCCTTTCTCTCGATTCGCACCCATTTCGCCGCAGCTCACCGGCTGGCCCGGGCGGAGCTCTCCTTTGAAGAGAACACCGCCATCTATGGCAAGTGCGCCCGACCCCACGGCCACGGCCACAACTACCTGGTGGATGTGACCGTGCGCGGTCAGATCGATCCCCGCACCGGCATGGTCTGCGATCTGGCCGCCCTGCAGCAGCTGGTGGACGACCTGGTGGTGGAGCCCTTGGATCACACCTTCCTCAACAAAGACGTGGAGCACTTCGCCACCACCGTGCCCACTGCTGAAAACATCGCCCTCTACATCGCCGATCGGCTGCAGGCCCCGATCGCGGCCACCGGTGCCAGCCTGCACAAGGTGCGCCTGCAGGAGAGTCCGAACAATGCCGCCGAGGTGTTTGCCGAGACCCCGCGGCTGGAGATGCTGCCGCCGGCCCTGGAGGCCCTAGTGGCCGGTTGAACCGCCCCAGCACCCGCCTGGTGCTGGCGGTGAGCCTGGATGGCCGTCTGGCGCCCCCCCAGGGCGGGCCGGCCCAGATAGGCGGCCCCGCCGACCGGCTGGTGTTGGAGGAGGCCCTGGCCTGGTCTGATGCCGCCCTGCTGGGGGCCGCCACCCTGCGCTGCCACGGCAGCACCTGTCTGCTGCGCCAGCCCCAGCTGCTGGCTGACCGCCAGGCCGGCGCTCGCCCCCCTCAGCCGGTGGCGATCGTGGCCAGCCGCAGTGGCCTGTTTGCCGATGGGTTGCCGTTTTTCAAGCAGCCGGTGCGGCGCTGGCTGCTGGCCCCCGAGCCGGTGGCCGCCGCCGCCCAGGGGCGCGGCTTTGAGCGGGGTGTGCCGATGGTCGGTTGGCCCGCCTCCCTGGCGGCCCTGGCCGATTTGGGCATCGCCCGCCTGGTGGTGCTCGGTGGCGCTGAGATCGCCGGCGAGCTGCTGGCCGCTGGGCTGCTGGATGAGCTGCAGCTCACCATCTCCCCCCAGCTGCTCGGCGGACCCCACAGCTGGCTACCGGCTGGCCTGGCGGTGCCAGAGGGCCGCTGGCGGCTGCTGGAGCGGCGCCTGCTCGACGATGGCGACCTGCTGCTGCGCTACGGCTGCCCCGCCGCTGGGGCTGGCTGACGGGAGCGCTCCGCGAAGCGCTGGGCCAGCTGGCGTAGGGGCACGCCATCGAGCACGCCGCTGGGCAGGCCGAACATGCGGGCCATGCAGCGCTTCACCACCATTTCGCTGTCGTCGCCAAAGCGGCCGCCGATCAGGTCGCTGAGCACGCCGAGGCTGCGGCCGGAACGGTCGGTTTCCTCAACCAAGCAGCGGCTGGTGGGGCCGGCCAGCTGGCGGCAGGGATCTTGCAGACTGTGCTCCAGATCTTTGTCGCCGCCTGAGGCCATCGTTACGCAGACCCGCGCCAAGCGCTCTTCCAACTGCGGCCGCATCAGCTGCAGCAGGGGCGTCAGCAAACCGGCCCGGGCTGCCAGCGGCTGCAGAACAGCGCCACTGGCCAGCACCGCGACGGTCAGCGAGGCGGTGGTCAGAGAGGCGGTGGCCTGCGCCCATTTTTTGGGTTCCATTCCTGGCTTTGGTTCATTCCCTGGCTTGGCTGCTGCACTGGGCTGTGGTTCCGTCCCTGGCTTTGCTGCTGCACTTGGCAGGCAGGATTGGCTTCCCGGTGCCGATTCCGTTCCAGGTTTCATCGCTCGCCTTGGCTGGCGCCGCCCGGGCGCGGGATTGTCATGGTTAGTTTTGCCCCCCGTTCACCGCCCTCGCTGCCATGGCTGAGCTCGTAGCCCGCTGGCACCAGTCGATGGACGAATTCCCAGCTGCGGCCTGGGATCAATTGCTGTTGGCGGTGCATCCCGATGGGCTGCCCTTTTATCGCTGGAGTTGGCTGCACCAGCTGGAGGCCAGCGCCAGCATCGTGCCAGCCGAGGGCTGGCAGAGCTGTCACCTGGGCCTGTGGCGGGGCGATCAGTTGGTGGCCGCCGCCCCCCTCTACCTCAAGGGCCACAGCTATGGGGAATTTGTTTTTGATCAGAGTTTTGCCCAATTGGCCCAGCAGCTGGGGCATCGCTATTACCCGAAGCTGGTGGGTATGAGTCCGGTGAGTCCAGTGCAAGGCTATCGCTTTTTGATCGCCGCTGGAGAGTCGGAGGCGGAGCTCACGGAGGCCATGCTGGGGCTGATCGATGACTTCTGCCTGCGCCACGGCATTTTCAGCTGCAATTTCCTCTATGTGGATCCAGCCTGGCAGCCCCTGGCGGAAGCCGCCGGCTGCGCCACCTGGCTGAACCAACAAAGTGCTTGGACCAACCCGGGCCATGCCAATTTCGGCGATTATTTGGCCAGTTTTAATGCCAATCAGCGTCGCAATATCAAGCGGGAGCGAAACTCTTTGCTGGAGGCGGGCTTGCGGGTTACCCCCCTGGTGGGCGAGGCCATCCCCGGGGCCCTGGTGGACTGCATGCACCACTTCTACGCCCAGCACTGCGCCCGTTGGGGACCATGGGGAAGCAAGTACTTGAGCGAGGCCTTTTTTGATGCCGCCGCTAAGCAGTTGCGCCAGCATCTAGTGCTGTTCAGTGCCCATCGCGGCGATCCGGCCGAGCCGGTGGCCATGTCGCTCTGCGTGCGCACCGCCGATCAGCTCTGGGGCCGTTATTGGGGCAGCGATGAGCCGATCGATAATCTCCATTTTGAGGTGTGTTATTACGCGCCGATTGAATGGGCCATTGGCGCTGGCATCCGCAGCTTCGATCCAGGTGCGGGTGGCAGCCACAAGCGGCGTCGCGGCTTTGTCGCCCAGCCCCGGACCAGCCTGCACCGCTGGTATCAGCCCCGCTTTGATGCCATTGTGCGCAACTGGCTGCCCGGTGCCAACGAAGAGCTGCGCCAGCAGATCGCCGCTGATAATGCGGAACTACCGTTCACCGCTGCCTACGATCCTCTGCATGCATCCACGTTTGAGCCCGGAGATCCTGCAGCAGCGGCGCCAGCTTGACGAGGCGCTTTCCAGCCGTGCCATCGCCCTGGATGAGGGGGGCTATGTGCTGATCAAGCTCGATCGGGAGGCCGGTTTGTTGCTGGCCGAGCACTACAGCAACGGCATCGATGCCAGGGGCCTAGCCACCGATCCAGACACCGGCGAGGTACTGGCTTGTCGCGGCGGCGTCCCGCGCCAACCGCTGCAAATTTACCGGGGCCGAACCGCCAAAGAGCTGGGGATCGCCCTTAGCGAAGCCGAGGATGCCCCCGCCATAACCAGGCTCGACCATGCCCTGTATCTGGGGCGTGAACTGCAAAAAGCCGAGACCTGTCTATTTGATGGCAGCGAATATATTCAGGATTAGCTAGGGGATAGTGGGTTTGGCTGGATTAGGCCGGCTGCAGTTCGCGGTTGGCCAGTTGCGGGGTTTGAGGTGGCTCGGGGGGCAGGGCAGCCAGTTGGTCTTGAATTTCGCGGGTGACCACACCGCGGTATTCCAGGAAATGTTCGTTATGGGCCAGGGTTACCAGGAACTGTTCCAGTACGGCAGGATTGCCGAGGGCCACTTTCAGCAGCGATCGCCAGAAACGCCAGCGGGTGTCACGCTTGATCCCCTGCCGCCAGATCACGATTAGCAGGGCGCGCAGGTCGGTCCAGGTGGGCAGGCTCGATTTTTTTAAATTGGCTGGCACAAACTGCTGCCAGCGCGGTTTGCCCATCTTGAGGTAGTAACTGCAAACCCGATCGATATAGGCGTGCGGCTCGTAAAGCTGGCAAAAAGCATCTACATATTCGTTGGCAATATCGCGGATTGGCCTGGTTGGCACGAAATTGAGCAGATTGGTTTGGTTGACACCTTTGGCTGCCGCCTTGTTTTCGATCAACCGACCCTCCTTTTCCAGTCGGTGCCACAGCCCAGTGTTGGGTAGGGCCTGCAGCATGCCCATCATCGCGGCGGGGATACCCGTGCGGCTCACGAATTCGACAATGCGGCTACCTGCTCCAGACTTCTCACCGTCAAAGCCGATGATGAAGCCAGCCATCACCCGGATGCCATAGGAGGTGATCCGATCTACGGACTCATCTAGCGAACTGCGGGTGTTTTGCAGTTTCTTTGCCGTTTCCAGGCTGGCTTCGTCGGGGGTTTCGATGCCGAGGAACACCGAATCAAAGCGGCATTCCGCCATCATCGCCATCAGCTCTTCATCGGAGGCCAGATCCACGGAGGCCTCGGTGGAGAGGCTGA
>CANHSW010000184.1 GCA_947463165.1 Cyanobacteriota bacterium | reverse complement strand
CTGGTGCTGGGGCCCGGCATCGGCCCGGCTGTTGGCGAAAAAGCTGTTGGCAGTGCTGGCATCGATGAAGAGATTTCCGGCGCCGAGCTCGACTTTTGGCAAGCCCTGCAGCGATCGCCGGCCCTGCTGCTGTTGGATGCCGATGGTCTCAATCGCCTGGCAGGGCCCGTCGCCCGGCAATTTGGCGTCAGCCCAGCGGCCTGGTTGAGCGGCCGGCTGGGTCCCAGCTGGATTACGCCCCATGCCGGCGAGTTCGCCAGGCTGTTTCCCGAATTGGCCAGCCTGCCCGCCCTGGAGGCCGCCGCCGCCGCCGCCCGCGCCAGTGGCGCCGCCGTGCTGCTCAAGGGGGCCCGCACGGTGGTGGCCGCCCCCGATGGCCGCTGCTGGCAACTGCGCCAGGCGGCCAGTGCCGTGGCCCGCGCCGGCCTCGGGGATGTGTTGGCGGGCTATGCGGGCGGACTTGGCGCCCTGGCCCTGGCGGCGGGCTGGCCGGCCGATGCCCAGCTGCTGGCGGCCGCCGCCCTGGCCCACGCCGGCACCGGGCTGAAACTGCAACAAAACCGCCTGGCGGCCAGCCCGGAACAGCTAGCGCGGCAGTTGCCTAATTATCTTTTTGAGGCTCTTATTTGAGACCACTGGTTGAGACTACTGGTTGAGACTACTGGTTGAAACTCCTGGTTGAGGCTACTGGTTGAGGGGCTGGATAGCCGGGGCTACTACTAATACAGCCTTGATTATGCCAGCGCGCTCCCACGTTTCACTGACCATCACACCAACGATCACGACAAGCTCCTGCAGCGATTTCGTCCTTTAGTTTGGGTACTCAGACCCAGTTCTCCAACAGCAAACCATCTACCCGTTCAAATTCCCGCAAATTGTTGCTAACCAAAGTCAGTCCTTCGCTGCGGGCCTGAGCGGCGATGTGCAAGTCATTCACGCCGATTGGTGTGCCGCGCCGCTCCAGGGCAGCGCGGATCTGACCATAGTGGTGAGCGGCCTTGGTGCCATAGTCCAGAATATCTAGCCGGCTGCAGAAGTCTTCCACCACCGCCAGGGTGCGCTGTGGCATGGAACTCTTTTCAGCTCCATGCAGAAGTTCAGCCAGTGTGATCGAGGCGATGGCCAGATGGGCTGCGTTCTCGTTGAAGCGCACCAGCAGCGACTCTGGCCTCCATTTGATCACGTAAATACAGATGTTTGTATCCAGCAGATAGCGCAGCATGGCGATGTTCAGAGCGCTTCGCGCTCGGCTTGCTCCTGGGAGGCCCGCTCTGCCATGAAGTCATCGGGAACGGCCGGACTATCGCGGAAAAAGCTGTCCCAGCGGCGGCCCAGCGGCGAGATGATGCGCTCGTGGCCGCAGGCCCGAACCTCAACCTCCGTGACGGTGTCGGGCAGACGCAGATGGGCAGGGATGCGCACGGCCTGGCTGCGGTTGCTGAGAAACAGCTTGGTGATGCGGGCCACAGGGCACCCTGCCGCAGGATATACAAGAAGTCTATCCCACTATTCTGATGCAGCAGCCCTGGCGGCCCTGGCGGATGGGGCCGCAGGGGATCCTTGGGCGTCGGGAGGATTTGCGCGCCATCGCCCCACCCCTGATCGCCTGGCTGCAGCAACAGGTGCGGCACGAGCTGATCGGCGATCCGGTTGGTTTTGGAGCAGCCAGGCGGACCCCGTCCACAGAGCCTGGCGAATCCAAGCCTGGCGAATCAGGCGTGAGCCGCCAGCCAGCCAAAAAGCGCCAGGTGCACAATCGAGTGACAAATATGGATAGCACAAAGCAGTCGCAGCACTGATAATCAAGGGAAGCCCAAGAAATTTCAAGCTTTATTGCCTTCAAGGCATAGGATATTTCGTGATGGTTAGGCACTCCGCAGGCTGCCTGGCAAGGGCTGTCGATTTTTCGAGCTGATCTCAATTCATTTATAGCGCCTGGTGGCTGCCAAAACCTAGCCCTATTCGATGACGGGAGAGACGTGGATACTCTTTACGCCCTAAGCCTAACAATATTGAGCCTACTTCTCCGCCGCCGTATTTTCTGGCGCTTTCCTTGACGGGGGCGGGGGGAAGGGTGAGAATATCTCGACGATGTCGGACCAATTTAAATTTATATCCGACCCGCCTGGCTCCCGATTGCAAGGCCATCCACGCCCTGCCCGCTTAGCTCCTGCTTGCCCGCTTAGCTCCTGATTGCAGGGCCTGCTACCGATAAACCGTATCCCTCGATACATTTCATTGACTATTCCTGTCTCCCTATCGGCTCCGGCATCACCTGGGCTGGCCAACTGGTTGCGGGAGCAGGCGGTTTCGCTTGCTTTTTCCACCTATCGCGCCAACAGGCTGCTGTTTCTCGGCGTAGACGAACAAGCAAATCCATCCCTAAAGCTGCACGAGCGCCTGTTTGATCGGCCCATGGGCCTGTTTGTGGCGGGCGAGAGCATCTGGATGGCCGCCCGCTGTCAGCTCTGGCGCCTCGACAACCTGCTCGCTCCAGGTGAGCTCCATGAGGGTGGCGATCGCCTGTATGTGCCCGCCGTCAGCTACACCACCGGCGATGTCAACGCCCACGAGCTGGTGCTCGGCCCAGACGGACAGCCGATTTTTGTAAATACCGCCTTCAGCTGCCTGGCGGGCATTGCGCCGGGTTGCAGCTTTGCCCCCACCTGGCAGCCCCCTTTCATTTCCGAGCTGGCCGGCGACGACCGCTGCCACCTCAACGGCCTCGCCCTCAAAGACGGCATCCCCACCTGGGCCACGGCCTGCGGAGGCAGCGGTGATCCCTCCGCCTGGCGCAACAACCGCAACGGCGGCGGCGTGCTGATTCATATACCCAGCGGCGAGCTGGCCGCCACGGGGCTGTCGATGCCCCATTCGCCCCGCTGGCACGGCGGCAAGCTCTGGCTGCTCAATTCCGGCACCGGCGAACTGGGCTGCATAGAAGACGGCCAATTCCAAGCCCTCTGCGCCCTGCCCGGTTTTGCCCGGGGCCTGGCCTTTGTGGGCGGCTGCGCCGTGGTGGGGCTCTCCAAGCTGCGCTCACCCCAGTTCACCGGCCTGCCGCTGGAGGAACGCCTGAACGACGGTGCCAACCCCGGCGGTTGCTGCGGTCTGCGGGTGATCGATCTGGCCAGCGGTGAAATCCTCCACAGCCTCGATCTGCCCGAACCCGTCGATGAGCTTTTCGATGTGGTGTTGCTCCCCGGCGTGCGTCAGCCCCGGGCCCTGGGGCTCCAGGGAGAGGAGATCGACTGCCTCGTAAAAATTCCCGAACGGCCCGAGCTGCTGCACGTGCGGCCCATGGCCCCCAGCGGCAAGCCCCACCGCGGCCCCAGCGTGAGGCCCTTTGGTCTGCCCGAACCCTCAGCGGCGGAGATCGGCAGGGGGCAAGCCGCTGCCGCCACTCCTTATGCAGCGGGCCCAGCTGCCTATGGCACCACAAACACAGCAGCAGCCCCCGACACCCCCATCCGCTACCAGCGGGTTTTTCATCTCACCCCGGAAAACCTCGCCCCCTATTCACCTCTCACCTTCCCCTCCCTCGCCCCCGGCAGCGCCGCCCTCGCCCGCATCCAGGGCGAATTACTGGGGCTGTCCGCCATGGCCAATGGCGTGATGGTGGCCCTTGCGGTGGCCGAGCGCCGGGCCGATGGTGGCGCCAGCCTGCTTTCGCTGCTGGTGGAGCCCGCCTGGCGACGGCGCGGCATCGGCACTGGTTTGCTGGCCCGCCTGATGCTGTTTATCGCCAAAGAGGGCATCGCGCCCCTGGGCCTGCGCTACCAGCATTCCCCTGAGATCGGCGCCACATTTGAACCGATTCTCGCCCGCCTCGGCTGGAGCTCGCCCCGCACCGATTTCCTGCTGCTGGAGGGCCAAAGCCCGCAACTCGCCGCCATCGACTGGGCCGATCGCCATCCAATTGCCGCCCCCTACCAACTGCGGCCCTGGTCTGAGCTTTCAGATCAGCAGCTTGCCCAGGCCGCCTCACTTGATGCACCCCCAGAGCTGCAACCGCCGGTCGATACCCGGGGCCTGGAGCCCAGCATCTGCGTTGCCCTGCTCCACCACGAGGAGCTGGTGGGCTGGCTGATCGCCCATCGCACCGGCCCCAGCAGCCTGCGCTACTCCAGCCTGTTTGTGGCCCCGGCCCACCGCGGCCGCGCCCGGGCCCTGGCGCTGCTCAGCGAGGGATTTCGCCGCCAGCACGCCGCCGCCATCCCCACCGCCCGCGCCGCCATCGATCACCGCAACACCGCGATGTTGCGCCTGCTCAAGCGCCACCTGGGCAAGCACCTCAGCAGCATCGGCCGCTCCCGCTTCTCCCAGGCGCCACCGCCGCAAAGCTCGTCATCACTAGCCCCAGAGCTACCACCACCCAAACCGAGTCCGGATTCCTGATCCGCCACCCCCACCAGCCCAAACCCCACACATTCACTCGCCAGCCCGCAAAACCATGGCCCAGCTAATCCTCAGCGGTACCAAGCTCACCACCGGCTCCGCCCTGGAGCAAGCGCTGCAGTTGGTGGAGGCACGGCTAGACGACTGGGCCAGCAATTCAGACGCCTACAACGCCATGCTGCTGGAGATCTTTGGGGCGCAGAGCTCTGACGCCAGCCGCGCCCTGCAGACCAGCCTCAGCGGCAGCGGTTTGGGGATCAGGCTCGAGATCCTCGCTGGAGATGCCCTCAGCGGCATCAATGGCGCCTACACCAGCGCCGCACCAGGGGGAGGGGAACGCATCTATCTCAATGGCACCTGGCTGCAGGGCGCCAGGGCTGCAGAAATCGAGGCGGTGCTGCTGGAGGAGCTCGGCCATGCCATCGATCATCAACTCAATGGTGATGCCGATACCCCCGGTGATGAGGGCGAGATCTTCTCGGCCCGCCTGCGCGGTAAGCAAGCCGCCCCCAGCGCCGCCACGGAAAACGATCAGCGGCTGATCAGCCTCAACGGCATCGCCGTGGCCATCGAGGCCGCCGACACAACAGCCCCCACCGGCAGCCTGTTTCCCACCGCTCCCGCCTACGCCCCTGTCGCCCGATCCGGGCTTGGCTTTGTTGGCTACTTCGCCAAACCGACCTTCGCGGATGCCGACGGCGAT
>CANHSW010000183.1 GCA_947463165.1 Cyanobacteriota bacterium | reverse complement strand
CGGCCCCTGAATCGGTGTCTTCATAGCCCTCGGGCAGCACAACGGCCAGATCAATTTGGTGGCGCAATGCGTCCACTTTTTGGATCTCCACCTCCACCGAATCCCCCAGCATGTAGCTGCGGCGGTTCTTGCGACCCACCAGGCGATTTTGGCGTGAGCGGTATTCGTACCAGTCGTCTTTTAAGGAGCTTACGTGCACCAATCCCTCTACGTTGGAGGGTGGTACTTCCACGAAGAACCCATAGCTCTGCACGCCGCTGATGATGCCGGGAAGGATTTTTCCCACCAGGGGTTCGGCCTGGCGAGCCTGGGCCATGGCCACCACATCCGCCTGCAATTCGGCCAGGAAGCGACGGCGACCATTCAGCTTCTGCACCAATCCCTGCAGCAGGGCTTCTTTGGCAGGGTTGAGCAGGCTGGGGGCCAGCAGCGGCCAATCGATCTGGCCATGGCAGCTATCGGAGGTGAGGTCTACGCAGGTCTTATGACGCACGCTTGGACGGTCTTTGCCCTCGCTGAGTAGCAGGATCAGTAATTGCTGATTCCATAGATCGGCGTAATGGAGGCCAGGGCAGCAGGCCGGCGCCACCGCCGCTTCTTCCGTGGCCAGGCCAGCCAAGAGATGGGTACCGGGGCTTTGGCTGAGTTGGACCGGCTTGATCACATCCTCCAGCTGCTGTTGCAGAGAGCGGCTGCGGTCGGTGTTGGCGAACACCCTGGCCAGCTCAGGGGCATTGGCGTTGCCCTCCTCGCTCAGTTCCAGGGGGATCTCCAGGGCCAGGGCCGTGCGAGCCACCTCGTTCAGCTCGGCGGCATCGGCAGCGGGGTTGATGGCGTAGATCGCCGGCAGTTCCAGGGCCTTGAGATGGCTGCCATAGGCGCGGTCCGCCAGTAGCAAGGCCTCCCGCAACAGAGCCACCGGGCTGGTGTCAGCCAGGGCCACCAGCCAGCCGTCCAGGGCGGCATCGGGTGCACCGATTGCCAGATCTCCCAGGCTGTCGATGCCAGGTAGCGGCAGCTCTAGGTCGATGGAGCCGGCGGCGATGCGCCGCTGACGCAGTAAGCCCGTGATCGCCACCAGGGCTTCCAGCTGGGCCAAATAGGGCTTGAGCGCCTTGAGGGCTACCGGCGTGGTGCGGCTCTTGGGCTTCCGCTCCGCCAGGGCCTCGAGTGCGCTGCTGTCGATGCTGGCCGCTGGCTTGATCAAGCTCCGGCAAAAGCGGAAGTGCTGCAGGGCTCCATCTGGATCGAGCTCCAGGGCCACCGAGACGGCCGCTTGGGTGTGCCCCACCTTGAAGGCGGCCGCTTTAGCCAGCGATGGGCTGAGCATCGGCAACCACTGGTTGCCCAGGCAGATGGCATCGGCCTGCTGCCTTAGCCACAGATCCAAGCCACTACCCGCCGTTAGGCGTTCTGCAATGGCGGGGCTGTGCACCCATAGGTTCCAACCGCCCCCCTCGCGCTCAACGGCGCTGAGGGCAGGCAGGCCAGGGGCTTCCCTGCCCTGCCACAGCTCGATCAGCAGCGCGGGCAGCTCGCTGAGATCGGTGCGTTCCTTATCGGTGAGGTTTTTGAGTACGGCGCGGGGTGCGGCGGGCCGGGAGTTGAGGTGGTGCTTGGTGAGCAGCAGTTCCAGATCCGCCTCTTCCCCGCCATTCACCGGCAGCCGCCGGGCCACGTGACCCAGGGGGGCAAATTGGGCCACCGGGTAGCGATCGATCGCCACCTCCACCACCGAGTTCTGTTCGGGATCGAGATGGGCCTCGTCGTCTGCTGGCAGTTCGATGCTGGTGAGCAGTCGATCGTCGAGAGGGGTGGCCACCAGACGCTCGGCCTGCTGTTCCAGCTGGGCCAGCAAGCTGGTGGTTTGGCGCTCGAGGATGCACTGCACGCCGCCTTCCGGAGAGCGGCGACGCCCCCCTTCTCGGGTCACCCGCACCAGCACCCGATCGCCATTCCAAGCGTGGTTTAGCTGGTGGTCACGGATGTAGATGTCCTCGCCGCCGTCCTCCCGCAGGGCGAAGCAGAAGCCCTTGCTGGAGCAGCGCAGGCGGGCGGGAATCAGCTCGGGAGTCTCAAGGCGCAGCAAACCAGCCTCGGTGTCATCCAGGAGGCCGAGCTTGATCAGACCGTGAATGCCGATGCGCAGTTGCTGCTTATCGACTGTGGCGCTGAGGCTCAGGGCCTTCTCGAGCTGGGCGATCGGCAGGGCCTCGTTGAGGGGAAGCTGGTCGAGCAGGTCGGCGACCGTGAACTTCATCGGCAGTTACAGCTGGGGCTGGCAGGAGAATTGGCGGTGTCCACCACTGGTCCCGAAGGGCGTCTGGCGGCTGGCCGGGGCGGGAGAGGGACCGAAGCGCTGTCCCCTGATCCCGAACCGAATCAATTCAGTTTAAAGATCAGTCGGCTCGCCGCTGCCTTTGATCGGTCCTGATCTGACGATCAGCCGGATGCCGATGATCAAGAAGCCAAGCGAGGCGGCCAACTGCAGGCTGTTGGTGGGGATGACAGTGGAGAGTGATCCACCTGCGGCCGCCCCCAGCAGGCTGGCCAGCACCAGGGCCAGGGAACTGCCCAAAAACACGGCCAGGGGTCTGGGGGAGGTGCCACTGATGGTGACGATCGCCAGCTGGGTCTTGTCGCCCAGTTCCGCCAAGAAAACCGTGGCATAGGTAGACGTGAGCAGCGCGAGATCCATGGGATTTAAGCTCTGGGTGGAAGCGGGATGATTTAAGTGGTAATTACTAGATTGAACTGATTGGTACTGGGCGAAAGCGGTGGGATTTAAGCCCGGAGTCGCTCGCCGGAACACCCAGCAGATTCGCCCAGCTGCCACCTGCCAGCAGCTATTGATCAGCCCAAGGGCAAGCCGTCGGGCAGGGGTGCCAGGTTGAGTACCGCCTGTCGCCCCAGCCAAAGGCCCAGGCCCACCATCAACAGGCCCGCCAGGCGCTCCAGTTGCTGCGGTGGCAGCACCTTGGCCAGCCAGCGCCCCAGCAGCACCCCCACCAAGCTGGAGCTGATCAGGGCCAGGGAAGCGCCCACAAAAACGATCGCCGGACGTCCGGACTGGGCCGCCAGTAGCAGGGCGGCCAGTTGGGTCTTGTCGCCCAGTTCGGCCAAAAAGACGGTGGTGAAGGTGGTCAACAGGGCCGCCCCCCAGCTGCCAGCTTTGTTGTCAGCTGCAGTTTCATCGGGCTGCCCAGGGGAAGAGCCTGGTTCAGGGGCAGAGTTGGGATCAGGGCCAGAGCCAGGCTCTGGATTTGGCGGGGCCTTGGGGTCCGGAACGTCGCTCATGGCTTTTGAAGAAGCTCAGGGTTGCTGGCGGATCGCCCGCAGGAACCGCCGCATCACCCTGCCACGACCGCCGTATTCACTGCGGATCTGTTGCTTACAGCAGCTGATCGCCAGTTCATTGGCTGCCTGCAACTCAAGCGTCGCTTGCAGCTGAGCGACCTGCTCCAGGTCTTTGGCCTGTTCCGGCGCCTTTGCCCCGCGGCGCTGATCGAGCTGGCCGTCTTGATTGGCCTGGCTGGGGGAGGCGGGGGCTTGTTCCCCCTGGTTAGGGCTGCCAAACAAGCTCATCAAGTTCTCCACCCGGCAGAAGTCGGGCCGCTGGTCGTAAATGCGGCAACGACGCCCTCCGGTGTCGAAGTGGATGCACCAGCCATCGGCACCCACCATGGACAGGTAAAGCTCGCGCTGGTGGGCATTGAGGGCTTCGATCGCTTCGCCCCTTTCACTGGGATCTAGCCGGCAACAGGCTCCACAGCCGCTGATGCATTGCCAATGCTGGCGACTTGAGGCGTGATCGGCCTGGGAGGAGCAGGGCATCAGCACCGAGGCGGTAATAAGATCCATTCAGCCACGGCTGGGGGCTGGGTGCTGGGTGCTAGCTAGCCCGCCAACCCTGTGACAAGCCATCACAGGCGTGCAGCGCCTGGGCTGCGGGCGTCGCTCCGGGTGCGTAAACTGCTCTTTAGAGCCATTCACCGACGAGCGGATTCATGGGCATTGATTTTCACCTGATCGCCAACTTCGCCGCCCTGGCCCTGATCACCCTGGCTGGCCCCGCCGTGGTGTTCATTCTGTTCTTCCGCCGCGGCGCCCTCTGAGCGGCTGCAGGCTTTGAGCTGAACGGCGACGCCCTTGCTGATCGATAGGGAAGTGTTTCCCTTCCTTTGGCTGGAGAAGGGTGCTGGCTTTCCTTTTGCTGGGGAAGTGCGCTGGCTTTTTTTGGGCTGAGAGCTGCCCTTTGGGAGCTGCCCTTACTGCGGCTGGGAGCCAGTGGCGGAGAGGTGTTTTTGCGGCGCCTGAAAAAATCAGCAGTTTTGGGCAGCTGATTTTCAGTTCTGAGCAGCTGATTTTCTAATAGCTAAGCCAATCCCGGCATTGGCCATTGGCAAGGCTCTTGGCCAACAAAGCTTCTGCAACCTCTTATCAGCGCTGCACATGGTTTGGGCCCTGCACAGCTGCAGCCTGAACCGAGGCGAACGCGGTCAGCCTGGCCCAAATTTCCCCTGGGCAAGGTGGATAAGGTTTTAGTTGAACCAACCAAAAGCCAGGCGATGGAACCAGCGCTTGCAGGCAAAGGTTGCTTGCAGGCAAAGGCCTCTGGCAGCTTCCTAACCCGCCTCATATCCAGCATCTCCCAAGGGCAGCCACCTTTTTTGCTTGGCACGGCCAATGGCAGTTATCCCAGCTAAGCCGCCCTACTCCTTGGCTTGCCTGGGTTCCAATGGTGTTTCCATGTCATTAGTCAGTTCCTTTGGCGGCCCTGGAGAACCGATCACGCCGCCAGGCCTAGGGCCATAGCTGCTTCGTGAAGCAGGGCCCGCACATAGGGGTGATCCATGGCGTCATCGGCTTCCCCTGTGGTCTGCTGGTTAACCAAGGCTTGCTCGCTGGCTATTGACGAATCGCTGGAGAGATTGCTGGATGCAGCATTGGCTAATTCAGTATTACTGGATGTAGTATTGGAGGAGGCAGTATTGGCAGATGCAGTATTGCTGGCGGTTGATTTGATGGTATTTAAAGTCGAGTTATCTGGCGACATGCCGGGGCTTAGTTTGGGGGCTGGACGGCGAATCTCGGCTCCGTCAGAGTTTCGAATCACTAACATCTCT
>CANHSW010000182.1 GCA_947463165.1 Cyanobacteriota bacterium | reverse complement strand
GGAGGGGCGGATGGCCATGGCGCCTAGCGGGGGGCCAGGGGGGTGGGCAGGGGCCGGCGCCGAGGTTGCAGCTGTTCCAACATGGCCTCAATGCGGCTGCTGGAGCTCACCAGGGCCGGTGGTCCGTGGCGGCGCCAGACACTGCGGGCCATCAGCACCCGCTCACCGCGCTCCTGGGCCCCCAAACCGCTCAACCATTGCTGGCGGGCCCGATCGCGCACGTCGCAGCGCAGCCATAGGCCAGCGCCGCCCAACTGCTGGGCGGCTTTGCGCAGCAGACACTCTCCGGCGGGGCCGATCAGTTGCTGCTGCCAGCCCTCCTGCACCGTGAACTCCACGTCGTGGCCGCCGCCGGCGTGGGCGCCAAGCCAGCGCACCCCAGCCACCGCCTGGCCTCGACTGGGATCAAGCAGCAGCCATCCCTTGCCCTGGCTCTGGTCGAGCAAATCCTCGAGGCTGCGATCGAGCAACTGGCGCAATTGGGCGGGGCAGGCCACCTGCTCCAGATGCCAGAGCAAGGCCGCGTTGCGGCGCTGCAGGCTCTGCAGCTGCAGCTCCGCAGGCGGCTGCGGGGGTGACGGCGGTGGCTGTGGCGGTTCGCTGGCGGCTTCCGGTTGCCATAGCCAGAGCTGATCGCTGCGCAGGGGCTGGAAGCCCAGTTCCCGCAGCAGGGCCAGCTTGGCGCTGTCCAAGCTGGAAGCCTCGGCGATCCAGCTGCTGGCACCGCGCCCACGGACGATCGCCTGCTGCACCAGGGCCTGGCCGAGACGACGACGATCGGCGGCGCTCGTGGTGCGCAGGTGTTGCAGCTGCCAGCAGCTGCCACTGCGGTTCAAGCGGCGGCTAACGATCAGACCGATGCTGTCTTGACTGTGGGGCGCAAAGGCCACCAGCACCTGGGGAGCGAGCGGGGCTCGCTGGGCCAGCAGTTGGATCAAGTGTTCCGGCCAGTTCAGCCAGAGAGCGCGTTGGAGCAGCGGCCGCAGGGGCAGAAACACCGGATCCTTGAGCAGGCTGAGGTGCCAGCCCTGGAGCTCCTCGATCCGCCAGTGGTCACGCCATGGTTCGCGGCTCATGGCGAGGGGTCGCGGGGAACGTCGTCACTCCAAACCCACTGTATCGATCTCTCCAGATCTGACCCGGCTCTCCAGATCTGACCCGGCTCTCCAGATCTGACCCGGCTCTCCAGAGTTGACCCGCCTCTCCAGAGTTGACGCCCATTTCGATCGGGGCCCCTGCCTCGGCTCAAGCTGGTCTGATCAGCACCAGGGGGGTGCGCTGGTTGGCATTGCCGGCGGGATTGGGCCGCAGGGCCCGCATCAGCAGCGCTTCATCGCAGCCCTGGCTGGCGGCCAGCACCTTCACCCGGCCCAGGTCGTTCACATCCACCACGGCCACCCCCACCCCCAGCTCGCGGGCCATGGCGGCACAGAAGGGGCCCGGCTGATCTGGGCCGAGCACGATGGTTTGGTCGTAGGGGGGGGTGGTGCCGGTGATGTCGTCGATCAGGCGCGCCTGTTCGCCCGCCAGCCGATAGAACCAGCCCTTGAGGCCCACCAGCTTGAGGGCGGTGCCGATCAGCCAGGCCAGCAGCACCCGGGCGGGCCCCACCAGGTCGATCAGGCTCTGCATGCCGCAGGCGGTGGCCAGGGAGCTGGTGGGATGGAAGGCCCGACATAACAAGCGGGCCAGGCCGGAGGGCGTCACGGTTTCGGGGTGGTGGTAGCGCCCCTGAATCACCGCCAGCGGCGTCTCGCCGATGGTGAGCACATCCCCTGGCTGCAGCACTGAGCCGGCGTAATGGCGCAAAACGGCGGCAGGGTCATCGAGCACCCCCAGCAGGTGGGTGCGAATCGGCAGCACCTGGCAGCCTTCCCCCGCCAGCCACTGGGCCTGGGAGGGAATGGCGGGGGCTGGACGCCGCAGCGGCACCAGCAGGCCATCGCGGCGCTGCAGCCGCCCGAAGGGCCCGTAATTCACCCAGAGGATCTCCAGCCAGAGGGTGTCCAGCAGCATGGGCAGATCCAGGCCCTCGGCTGCGGTGATCGAGAGCTTCACCTGGGCCGAGGTGCTCTTGCCCGCCTTCACGATATAGGCAAACCAGTAGTTGTCTGGCCGTGCCGGCTCATCCGGATGGCGGCTTATTACCTGGCTATTTATCTCTACTCCCTGCAGGGAAGCCCGGCCCAGCAGGGTGGGCCGCAGGCTCAACTCCGGCACAAACACCTCCATGCGCCGGTGGGGGTTGCTGATCGCAATCGTGCCCTGCACCTGCACGCCGCTTTCCTGGCGTTGCACCCGCCAGTCGCCGGCGCTGAGCCGCAGGGGCGAGGCTGGTCGCAGCCGATGGCGCAGTTCCAGCACCAGCAGTGCTGCCGCCAGCAGGGCCAAGGCCAGCAGCAGGCAGGCCAGCGGCGGCGGGGTGAACAGCGGAAACGGCACGTCTGAGCTGGGCTGCGAATGGGCGGAGCGTAGGTGGCCCCTCAGCTTGAATCGAGGGCCAATCAGGCCGCTGGCAAGCCTCCGACGCTCCCTTAAGCACTTTTTGCCCCAGAGCCGAAGCAAAACCGCTGCTTTTGGCCAAAAAACGCAGGCCGCTGTGCGCATAGCGATGGATTCGCCCTGGGCAGAGACACTTCGCAATCAAGTCAGCTAGGTTTGCACCCATCAGAGCCATTGCGGCCTGAAAACTCAAGCTTTAACAAACTGTGGCTACCGTTAACTATTTCGGCGCATTCACTGGCAACCGTGGCGTAACTTTTACAAGCTCTGTAAAAATCGTCAATTCAGGTACGCCCATTGCTCCGGTTTGGAAAACCGTTGCTGGTACCAAGGTTACTTCTCTCACCGCAAGCTTCGACGTAGTCGACAGCAATGGCGTTTTTGAGAGGAGCGAAGGTCTCGACTTCGTTGGTGCTGCTGACCAGTACTACTTCGGTTATAGCTCCTCCTTCGGCGGCGGTGTCATCACCACCGATGGTGTTGGTAGCTATTACTACTACGATTTCAACGGTGGTGCTCCCTCCAACGCTGGTAATCAAGCCATCAGCATTCAGCTGAAGGACC
Source organism: Cyanobacteriota bacterium (assembly GCA_947463165.1). GTDB lineage: Bacteria > Cyanobacteriota > Cyanobacteriia > PCC-6307 > Cyanobiaceae > UBA5018. The sequence goes on along the minus strand of CANHSW010000182.1, from coordinate 2,079 downwards.
TGGTTGTCTGCTTCGTTGCTGGCACCAAGATCCGCACTCCCGAAGGCGAAAAGGCCATCGAAGAACTGCAGATCGGCGACCTGATCAGCACCGCCAATGGCGTCAAGGCTCTGAAGTTCGTGTGCCAAAGCACCCGCTCTTTCAACGAGCTGCTGGCCACCGGCAAGAACCCCATCCGCGTTGCCGCTGGCGCCTTCGGTGCCACCGCCGACCTGCTGATGAGCCCCTCCCACGCCGTTAATCTGGAAGGCAACCTGATCGAGGCTGGCGCCCTGATCGACCACGCCTCCGTTGAGCGCGTGACCGAGTGGAACGCCACCGAGCTCACCTACTTCAACCTCGAGCTCGACCAGCACGAGCTGATCTGGGCCAATGGCGTAGCTACCGAGAGCTATTTCTCCAGCTACCGCACCAATGGCTTCAGCCGTCAGAGCTGGGACAACTACTCCGAGTACGTTGCCCTCTACGGCGAAGGCGAACTGATGCAGGAGCTCGACATGCCCCGCATCGCCTTCTCCCGCCAGATCCCCGCAGCCGTTGCCGCCAAGCTCGAGCTGAACACCGAAGCCAAGGAACTGGCTCTGGTTTGAGCCTCTAGCTCAATCTTGACCCGCTGATTGTCAACTAGTTAGTTTATCTAGCCGGTTCAATTAGTTAGATTTGATTGCCGCGGGGAAACCCGCGGTTTTTTATTGATAACTGGCTAATGCGGCCGGCCAATGCAGTCGGCTAAGGCGGGTGGATGAAATACGCCTATCAATCCCAGCCCTCCAGCACAATTTTCCCGATACTTGATTGCCCCGCCAGTTGCCCAGCCAGCTGCCCCGTTAGTTGGAGGTGGGCGGCGGTGAGGTTGGCGGCATTGATTGGCCCCAGGATCTGGCGGCAAGTGCTGAATAGACGGTTGTCATCCACCAGCTCGGCCACCCGTTGCAGGATTGCCCCCTGGGCGGCCATGTCGGCTGTTTGAAACAGCGAGCGGGTGAACATCAGCTCCCAGTGCAGGGAAAGGCTCTTGCGCTTCAAGCTGAGTAGATCGATCGCCGCTGGATTGGGATCGTCGATCAGGGCCAGGGCGCCCTGGGGGGCCAATAGATCCACCAGGGAATCGAAGTGCTGGTCGGTGTGGCTCAAGCTGGCCACCCACTGCACGGCATCTATGCCCAGGGCTGCCAATTGGGGCCGCAGCGGTAGCTGGTGATCGATCACCTGGTGGGCCCCGCAGCGGCGCGCCCAGGCCTGGCCCTCGGGCTGGGAAGCGGTGGCCACCAGGGTGAGGTTGGTGAGCTGGCGCGCCAATTGCAACAGCATCGAGCCCACCCCCCCAGCTCCAGCCACCACCAGCAACACCTGGCCGGCGGCATCGGCCCCCTGGGACAGGCGCAGCCGATCAAACAGCAGTTCCCAGGCGGTGAGCGAGGTGAGCGGCAGGGCCGCCGCCTCAGCTGGCCTCAGCGATTGGGGCGCCCGAGCCACCAGCCGCCAATCCACCAACTGCAGTTCGGCATTGCAGCCCGCTCGATTCAGGGCCCCGGCATACCAAACCCGATCCCCCACGCTAAAACCGCCCGCCCGCTGGCCCAGGGCCTCCACCCTGCCCACCGCATCCCAGCCCAGCAGCCGCCAGCCCCCCGGCGGCGGCAGCTCCCGGCGGCGCACCTTCACATCCACCGGATTCACGGCCACGGCCTCCACCCGCACCAACAGATCGTCAGCCCCCGGGCTGGGATCGGGCAGCTCGATGTCGACTAGGTATTCGGGGTTGAGTTGGTCTTGAGGATCGAGAAATTGTTGTGGATTGAGTGGGTTTTGAGGGGCGGTTAATTGTTGAATATCGCGTGAGCGTTGGGGATCGAGTAAGTATTGAGGATGGTCTAGCGATGCCTGGTGCCGATAGCCAACCGCACGCATGGGGCCCTGGGATGTGAGGTCAAGCCAGCCTGGCAAGCAGGGCTCGATGCCGGGCGGCGCTGGCCCGCAGTAGCTCCAACCTGGGCAGCGATGGCGGCTGGTCTAAGCAGCGCTGCCACTGGGCCGTCAGGTTGACCGGCGCCGGATTGTCCAGGGGTGTGCAGAGGC
>CANHSW010000181.1 GCA_947463165.1 Cyanobacteriota bacterium | reverse complement strand
GCCCGCATCGATGCCGATCTCGATGACCTGTTGCTGCCCTGGATGATCGATCTCTCCTGCCATGCCTCGATTCATCACCCCGCCCTCCTGGCCCATATCGAGCGTGCCGGCTTAGAGCTATATCGCCGGCGGGGTGCGCCAGACTGATCGCTGCTTAGTTCATGAAGGCCTGTCACCGCGAAAAGATCGATCAGAGGCCGCCGAGTGAGGCTCCCGAAAAGTGCCTAACAATCCAATACATCTAACCCGCCATCGAAGACTTGCTCGCACACCCACCAGCCCTTGGCGGGCAGATCATGGCAAGCGGTGGTTCACGTATAAACCACCAGAAAAGAGGTTACGCCTCACAGCAACAGAACAGGGGCACGCTTCTCAGAGCACTGAGGAACGCTGCCTTCGACCTCGCCTTACTTCGCGAATCTTCAGGTAGAGGACAGAGGAAGAGAGCATCAAGGTGACTACGTTTGCAGCAATTAGCGGGCCATCTCCCAGCAGAACTCCATAGATCAACCAGCAGCAGATACCAGTCACAAACATAACATACACCAGAAGGGAGATGCTGCTCAAGTCGGGTGACTTCAGGGCTGTTAGCACTTGGGGCAGGAAGGAAGCGGTGGTCAGGCATGCCGCCACATACCCGACGTAAGCTGCAATTTCGTTGTCCATGGGTAGGAGATTTGCCCTTGTGCTTCGATGTTTAAAATTTTAGCGTGTAATAGGGAAATCATATCGTATGGGTGCTCGCAAGCATTGCTAGAGGCAGCGAATAAGGCCTAACCATTCGGTAAATCCGACACGCTCCGGGCTGCGCCCTCCGCGCGCGGCTTGCCTCAAATGTTAGATGCATCGAAGGCCGAGGGTGTCTAAACTTGACTTACGCACGGATGCAAAATGCCGACAATTCTGCGAAGCGGGCCCTACAGAGTTTATTTCTATAGTCATGAGCCCAATGAGCCTCCGCATGTTCATGTTGATCGTGACAAGGCTTCTTGCAAGATGTGGCTTAACCCCGTTGCCCTGGCCAGCAGCTTGGGGTTCAAGGCAGGAGAGCTTAGGGACGTGGAGCGCCTCGTGAGCGCAAACAGAGCTATGCTTCTGAAGGCGTGGGAGGAGTTTCATGGCTAACCCTGGCGAACGTGTCATGAATGTGAGCTCTACTGATATCCATCTCATCGTTGAACTTGAAGACGGTAGAAGTATTTCAGTCCCCTTGACGTGGTATCCAAGGTTGTTGCATGCCACCCAAAAAGAACGAGATGATTGGCAAGTCGCTGGGGGTGGGTTTGGTATTTACTGGCCGTCTATTGACGAAGATCTCAGCGTCGAGGGACTACTTCGTGGGGCGCCCGCACCTCGTGTGCGCGTTATGAGCAGCTAATACTGGCATTCACCTTAGCCACCCCCTGAAAGATACAGATGGAATAGAGTAGTCGTCAACCTATTAACGGCCACCACCAGCTCTATGTTGCGCCACCTCAGGCTCCGTGCCGCCGGCGGAAGTTGGAGTCAGCTATTGCATTCAAGCCCGATTAGAAACCGCCAGCCCAGCAGGCTCAAGCATCAACTTGCTGGAGCGCACGGACTCATCCAATTCAATTGGATAATTGCCATCAAAACAGGCGGTGCAAAAATTTGTTGATGCGCTGTGGGCTGCTTCCACCATGCCCGCTTTGCTGAGGTAGGCCAGGGAATCGACGCCCAGGTGGCGTTCGATCTCTTCAAGGGTCATTCGCGCGGCAATCAGTTGATCCTGGGTGTCGGTATCGATGCCGTAGAAGCAGGGATGGGTAACCGGTGGCGAGCTGATGCGCATGTGCACCTCTGTGGCACCGGCATCGCGCAGGGCATGTACGAGTTTGCGGCTGGTGGTGCCTCGCACGATCGAATCATCGATCACCACCACGCGCTTGCCGGCCAGCACATCTGGCAGGGGGTTTAGTTTCACCCGGATACCGGCCTCCCGCATCGCCTGGGTGGGCTGGATGAAGGTGCGCCCCACATAGCGGTTTTTGATCAGGCCATCGCCAAAGGGGATGCCACTCCACTGGGAATAGCCAATGGCGGCGGGGATACCTGAATCGGGCACACCAATAACGATGTCGGCTTCTATGGGATTCTCCCGCGCTAGAGCCTCGCCGATACGCACTCGATAGCTATACAAAGATTCGCCAAAGAAGCGGCTATCAGGCCTAGCAAAATAGATCATTTCAAACACACACAGCTTCACTGGCTCCTGGCACCACTGGCTGCGTATCGGCGTGGCATCGCCTAGGCGAAAGTGAACCAACTCACCGGGCTGAACATCATCGCTATAGCGGGCACCGATGATATCTAAACCACAGGTTTCACTGCTCACCACCCATTGGGCTTGATCGCTCTCGCCCAGGTAACCGAACACCAATGGCCTGATGCCATGGCCATCGCGCAGGGCGAATAGCCCCTCGGGCGTGCCGATCGCCAGGCTGAAGGCACCGCGACAGCGGCCGGCGGCCTCCCGCAGGGCGTCCGCCCAGCCAAGGCCCTGATCCACCGCATTTTGCAGGGCAAAGGCGATCAGTTCGGAATCGGTGGTGGAGGTGAACTCGGTGTCTGGATTGGCGACAGCAATCGCCTGGCGCAGCTCAGCGGCATTAACCAGGTTGCCGTTATGGGCCAGAGCCAGGGGCCCCAGCCGGGTGTTCAGCACCACTGGCTGGGCATTGCACACCTTGCTGGTGCCGGTGGTGGAATAACGGTTGTGGCCAATGGCCAGCTCACCCGGCATCCGCTGCAGGATCTCCTGGTCAAACACCTGGCTCACCAGGCCCATGTCCTTGTGCAGTCGCACCTGGTTTTCGGCATCGAAAACGGCGATGCCCGCCGACTCCTGGCCGCGATGCTGCAGGGCGTAGAGGCCGAAATAGGTGAGATTGGCCACCGCCTGGTCTGCCGCCAGCACCGCAAACACGCCACAGGCCTCCTCTGGCTTGTCGGCGGGCTCAGCTGGCAGCTGGGCCAGGGGGTTGATGGGCTCTGGCTGCATTCCCACCACGGGCCCCCTCGGCTCAAGTAGCAATCTCACATTCTGCATCAGAGTGCCGACGGAGCTTGACGGTTCAGGCCGCAGGTGGCAGGTCGGCACCGAGACGCCGGGGGATCGCCTGCTCGTAGCTGGCGGCCATGGCGGCGATCGGAAGCCGCAACAAGCTGCTGCCAGCCAAGCTGATCCGCAACTCGGCCTCGGCCACCACCTGCCCCAGGCGCTGGGCCGGCAGGGCTGCACCGCCGGCGCCGGCCCGATCCAGCGCCTCTTGCCAGGCGTCGCTCTGCTGGCTGGGCACGCTCACCAAAATGCGGCCACCGCCCTCGGCGAACAGCAGTCGATCCAGGCGCTCGCCCCCCGCCGGCAGGTTCAGCTCGGCACCGAGACCGGCGGCGAGGCAGCCCTCGGCCGCCGCCACCGCCAGGCCGCCGTCGCTGAGATCGTGGGCGGAGGCAATCAGGTTGTTGCTGATCGCCTGGCGCAGGAAGGCCTGCACCCGAGCCTCCAGGGCCAAATCCACCAGGGGCGGCCGGCCGGTGAGCAGGCCGTGGATCACCTCCAGGTAGCTGCTGCCCGCCAGGCTCACCCGCTCATCGGCGGGCTCCAGCTGCAGGCTCACCCCCAGCAACCAGATGGCATCGCCGGGCTGGCGCCAGGCCAAGCCGCGCACCTGGCTCAGATCGTGCACCAGCCCCACCATGCCCACCACCGGGGTGGGATGGATCGGCTGCAGGCGACCATCAGGCAGGCGGGTCTCGTTGTAGAGCGAAACGTTGCCACCGGTGACGGGGGTATCGAGGGCCAGGCAGGCCTCCGCCAAACCTCGGCAGGCCATCGCCAGCTGCCAGTAACCGGTGGGGGTCTCCGGCGAGGCGAAATTGAGGTTGTCGGTGACCGCCAGGGGCTCGGCGCCCACGCAGCTCAAATTGCGGGCCGCCTCGGCCACCGCCGCCATGCCACCCCGTTCCGGATCCAGGGCCACCCAGCGATTCGGACAGTCCACCACGGCGGCCACGCCGCGGCTGGCGGGCGCCATGGCGCCCTCGCCCCGCTGGGGCCTCAGCCTCACCACCGCGGCGTCGGCACCACCTGGCAGCAACACCGTGTTGGCCTGCACCTGGTGGTCGTACTGGCGGTACACCCAGCGCTTGGAGGCGATTGTGGGGTCGTCTAGCAGCGCCAGCAACAGTTCAGCCCAGGAGCGCCGCGACCCAGCGGCCGGGCCCTGCAGCGGGCAGATGCCTTCCATATCTGCCGGCGGCAGCGATTGTTCACTCCAGCGCCAATGGGCCTGAATATCTGCCGGGGGCTCTTCCAGCAGCTGATGCCGGTTGATCGGGGTGTCATCGGCCAGGGCGCTGGCCGGCACCTCGGCCGCCACCTGGCCGTGCTGCAGCACCCTCACCACGTTGTCCGCCAACACCCTTCCCACCACGGCGGCCTGCAGACCCCAGCGGCGAAAGCGCTGCATCAACGGCTCCTCTCGGCCCGGCTTTACCACGAAGAGCATGCGCTCCTGGGATTCCGAGAGCAGGAACTCGTAGGCGCTCATGCCGCTCTCCCGGGCCGGCACCCGGTCGAGATCCAATTCGATCCCCAGGCCGCCCTTGGCCGCCATCTCAGAGCAGCTGCAGGTGAGGCCGGCGGCGCCCATGTCCTGGGCGGCCACCACATCGCCACTTTGAAAGGCCTCCAGACAGGCCTCGATCAAACCTTTTTCCAGGAAGGGATCGCCCACCTGCACGGCGGGGCGATCGTCGAGGGAGGCCTCGCTCAGTTCAGCAGAAGCAAAGCTGGCTCCCCCCATGCCATCGCGGCCGGTGGTGCTGCCCACGTAGATCACCGGATAACCCACCCCCTCGGCGCCCGAGCAAACGATCTCCTCGGTTTCCATCAGCCCCAGGGCCATGGCATTGACCAGGGGGTTGCCGGAATAGCTGGGGTCAAAGGCCACCTCGCCGCCCACCGTGGGCACCCCCACGCAATTGCCGTAGTGGGCGATGCCAGCCACCACCCCCTGCATCAAGCCCACATTGCGGGGGTCTTCCAGCGGCCCAAAGCGCAGGGCATTGAGCAGGGCGATCGGCCGGGCCCCCATCGTGAAGATGTCCCGCAGGATGCCGCCAACACCGGTG
>CANHSW010000180.1 GCA_947463165.1 Cyanobacteriota bacterium | reverse complement strand
GCAGGTGATGGATAGCCGCAATCTGCTCCAGCGAGCCCGGGCGGTTCAGACCCATTCGGAGGTGCCGATTGGCAAGCGACGCGCCATCGTCGATCGCAACGGCCAGCTGGTGGCCCTAGACGAAGAGCGGTTCAGGCTCTGGGCCCACCCACGCTTTTTCAACTTCCCCGGCGACGATCCCCAGGCCCTGCGCACCAGCGGGGAAGTGGCCATAAAATTGGCGCCAATCCTGGCCGAGCCCAGCCAGCGGCTGTTGACCCTGCTGGGCAATCGCCGCAGTGGCGTGAAGCTCGCCAGCGACCTCGATCCAGAGACCGCCAAGCGGGTGCGCGCCCTCGGCATCAGCGGTCTCGACCTGGAGGCCTATCCCCGCCGCCTCTATCCCCAGGGCAACCTGTTCGCAAACGTGGTGGGCTTCCTCAACCTGGAGCGGATCCCCCAAGCCGGTCTGGAGCAGAGCCGCGATAGAGACTTAAAGCGTCAAGAAACCACCCTGCGGATGCTGCGGGGAGCCGACGGCACGCCCCTGCCGGAGGGCCTCACCGCCGGGGCCCTCTATGGCGACGACCTGCGCCTGCAGCTCACCCTCGATGCCAAGTTGCAACAGGTGGCCCTACAGGCCCTAGAGCGCCAGGTGAAGCAATGGCATGCCAAGCGGGGCGTCGCCCTGGTGATGGACGTGAACAACGGGGAAATGCTGGCGCTGGCCTCCACACCCACCTACGATCCCAACGCTTTTTGGAAGTTCAATCCAGGCCTATTTCGCGAGTGGAGTGTGCAGGATCTCTATGAACCAGGCTCCACATTCAAGCCGATCAACCTGGCTATCGCCCTGCAGGAAAAAGCGATAGACCCCTATGGCAAGGTAAACGACAGCGGCCAACTAAGCATCGGCGGCTGGCCAATTTTCAACCACGACCGCAGGGCGAACGGGATTATTGACTTCCCCACCGTGTTGCAAGTTTCCAGCAACGTAGGCATGGTTCAAGCGATGACCCATGTGAAGCGTGAGCAATTCTGGCGCTGGCTCAAGGCCCTGGGCATCGATTCCCCCCCCGACACCGACCTGCCTGGGGCAGTGGCCGGGGAACTGAAAACCCGGGGCGACTTCGTGGGCCAACCGATCGAGTCTGCAGTGGCCGCCTTTGGCCAGGGCTTTTCGCTCACCCCCTTGAAACTGCTGCAGCTGCACGCCATGCTCGCCAATGGCGGCCGCCTGGTGAGCCCCCACATCACCCGCGGCCTGCGCTCAGGTGAGGCCCTGGCCAGCGCCCCCGGCGAGGCTGGCCGACAACTGCTCGATCCAGCCGTTACCCAAACGGTGATGCGCTGGATGGAAACTGTGGTGGAGAAGGGCAGCGGCAAAGGCTGCCGCATCCCTGGCTACCGCATTGGCGGCAAGACCGGCACGGCCCAGAAGGCCGAACGGGGTATTTACATCCCGGGTGCTCGGATCACCAGCTTCGTGGCCCACCTGCCGATCGAAGCGCCGCGCTACGTGGTGCTGGTGGTGGTGGATGAACCCAAGGGCGGCAACGCCTATGGATCCACCGTGGCCGTACCCGTGGCCAAGCAACTGATCGAAGCCCTGCTGGTGCTGGAGAAGATCCCCCCCTCCCGGCCGATCAGCAAGCCCACACCGGCCCAAGCCAGCTGAGGAGATAACAGCAAGCTAGCTTGATCTAAGCGATTTCACCGCTTAGCCCAGGGCCTGCCTTGGACTACCCGCCCAGCCCAATCAGCCCCGCCTTATCAGCCCCGAGCATTCTGCCCCGAGCAATCAGCCCCGCGCTATTCGCCCTGGGCTCCCAGCCTGGGCCACCCGCCTGGGCAGCCTGCCCGGTCAATCTGCCCTGAGCTTTCCGCTCCCTAGCTATCCGCCCTGAGCTTTCCGCCCTGATGGCCAACCTGCTCGACCAACTCGCCGCCATGACCGTGGTGGTGGCCGATACCGGAGATATCGACGCCATCCGGCAGTTCACCCCCCGCGATGCCACCACCAACCCATCGCTGATTCTGGCGGCAGCCCAGATTCCCACCTATCAAGAGCTGATCGACCGCTCCTTGAGGGAATCGCGGGCCGCGATCGGGGCCGGCGCCGCTGCCGATGCCGTGGTCAGCGAAGCGCTCGATGAGATCTGCGTGATCTTCGGCAAGGAAATTCTCAAAATTGTGCCGGGCCGAGTATCCACCGAAGTGGATGCCCGCCTCAGCTTTGACACAGAGGCCACGATTGCCAAGGCGCGCAAACTAATTGGCCTCTATAACGAAGCTGGCATATCAAACGATCGCGTACTGATCAAGATCGCTTCCACCTGGGAGGGCATTCAAGCTGCCGAAGTACTTGAAAAAGAAGGGATTCACTGCAATCTAACCCTGCTGTTTGGCTTCGCCCAGGCGGTGGCAGCAGCCGAGGCCGGCGCCACCTTAATCTCGCCATTCGTGGGCCGCATTCTCGATTGGCACAAGAAAAATAGTGGTCGCGATAGCTATCCAGGTCCCGAAGATCCAGGTGTAATTTCAGTAACGAGTATCTTTAATTATTACAAAACCTACGGTTACAAAACAGAGGTCATGGGCGCCAGCTTCCGCAACATGGAAGAAATTATTGAGCTGGCTGGCTGCGATCTGCTCACCATCTCCCCCGGCCTACTGGATCAACTGCGCAAAACTTCTGGAGTATTGGAGCGCCGCCTCAATGCCTTTGATCCCGGCGCCTGCGTAGACCAGATCACTCTCGACGAACCCCGCTTCCGCGAACTACTGGCCTCCGATCAGATGGCCAGCGAAAAACTGGAAGAGGGTATCAGTGGCTTTACCAAGGCGATCGAAACTTTGGAAGCCCAGCTAGCCCATCGGCTGGCGGAATTGGAGGGAGGCGCCGCCTTCGGCCATGCCGTCCATGAGATCTTCCTGCTCAACGACCTCGATGGCGATGGTTGCATTACCCGCGAGGAATGGCTGGGTAGCGACGCTGTCTTCGATGCCCTCGACACCGACAGCGATGGTCGCCTAGCGCCAGACGATGTACGCAGCGGCCTGGGCCCGCTATTGATCCGAGCCTGAGAATTGGCCAGAGCCCCGGGTATTGAGCCAAGCCCTGGGCATTTACCAGAGCCAGAGCCTTGTACAGAGCCCTGAGCATTGACCAAAGCCCAGGGCAAGCCAGCCAAATCATTAGTAAATCTCTATTTTCTCCCGGCCAATCTCCATGAATGCTCTTGATACCATGCGCGCCCTAGCCAATAAGGGCGAAGTGATTAGCGTGCCAGCAGGTGAACTTATTTTCCACTCTGGTGAAAATGGTGAATGCATGTATGGGTTGTTGGAGGGGATGGTACAACTGAGCTGGAACGGCGACCAAGCCCACGAACATATTGAAGCCGGCGATGTTTTTGGCGCCGGTGCCCTAGTGACCCCAGAACATCGCCGCTATGGCGACGCCAAGGCCCTCACAGACTGTCGAATACTAGTAATGAACCGAGAAAAATTTCTATTCGCCGTACAGGAAGCACCAATGTTCGCCCTAGAGTTACTTGCCTCGATCGACCAGCGCCTGCGTCAACTCAAAGACTGCACCAAAATCTGATCAAAGCCAGCCACTAAATAGAAATAACTTTCCAGACTTACCGAAGGAATAAGGAATTTCGATAAACCGAATGTCTCGCCGATCTCACGATGCAAGAGCAGTTAGCCTCGCTTAAACAGCAAGCGCTTAATTACCCGCTGGGCAATATCGCCATAGCCCATCTCCCCTGAAAGAATCTGGGCGATCCGCTGGGGGGCGGTGGGCCGTTTCACCCCCAGTTGATAGCCCACCCGGGGCAGCCGATAAAACACCTGGGCCATGCGTTTGCCCCAGGCCATCGATTCACCCCATTCCGCCCGCATCTGGGCGCTGTAGCCGGCCAGGGCAGTGGTGTCTCCAGCGAGCCAGCGATCGATCGCCGCCGCCGCCCGGCAGCCACTGAGCAGGGCCGGCCGCAGCCCTTCGGCCAGGAAGGGATCACAGAGGGAGGCCGCATCGCCGGCCACCAGCAGCCCCGCAGCGGCGCCACCGCCATGCAGAGGATGCTGGCCATCCCAGATGCGCAAGCGGCCCTGGCGCCGCTGGCCGGCCTCGGGGCTGATCCCCAGGCTGGGCAGCAGTCGCCGCAACACGGCATCGGCATCGGCTGGATCCCTGCCGATGAAGGTACCCACGCCGATGCTGTAGCCCCCCTGGCGGGGGAAGGCCCAACAAAAGCCGTGCCGCACCAGGCCGAATTCAAAGTGGGCGGTGGAGGGCTGTTCGGGCTCGCAGTCCACCTCCACCGAAACGGTTTCAGCGAAGCGGGGTCTGGCGGGGCCCAGGCCATGGGCCGTGGCCAATGTCGAGCCCGAGCCATCGGCGATCAGCACCGATTGGGCCGTGGCGCTCCAGGGCTGGCCGCCACAAGCACCCAGCAGCCGCCAACCACCGGCGCCATCGGGCTGCAACCGCTCCACCCGCACCCCCTGTTCAAACTGGGCCCCGGCCGCCAGCGCCTGCTCGGCCAGAAAGGCATCGAGGCGGGAGCGACGCACGATCCAGAAAGGAGCATCACCGGGCAATGGGGCGATCACCGGATCTTCCAGACACCAGCTGAAGCGCACCTGGTCAATCACCCGATCGACCGCCGGCAGCAAATCAAAGGGAAACAGCCGCTGCACCGATGCAGCCATGCCGCCCCCGCAGGGCTTACTGCGGGGGAACTGGGCCTGATCCACCAGCAGCACGCGACGGCCAGCGGCGGCCAGATGAAAGGCGGCACTAGCGCCAGCGGCGCCAGCGCCCACCACCACCACCTCGCAATTAACGTTCACACCTAACGCTCACACCTTGAGAATATCGGCTTCCTTTTGAGCCAGGTGCTTTTCCAACTCAGCGATGTACTTATCGGTAAGTGTCTGCACCTTGGCTTGCTCATCGCGGCTCTGGTCTTCCGAGAGCTCGCCGTCCTTCTCCAGCTTCTTAACCCTGTCAATACCGTCTCGGCGACTATTGCGCAGGGCCACCTTGCCCTCTTCTGCATACTGAGCTGCCAGTTTGCAAAATTCCTTGCGGCGCTCCTGGGTGAGCGGGGGGATGTTGATGCGGATCACCCTGCCATCGTTGTTGGGGGTGAGGCCCAGGTTACTCATCGAAATTGCCTTCTCAATCAGTGACATCGAGCCCCGATCGAAAGGCTGTATCTGAATCGTCTGGGAAT